>NZ_DASWTD010000174.1:0-11724 GCF_036402335.1 Sphingopyxis sp.
GGGTGGCTTTCGCGGCGGCGGGATCGACGTTGCGCAAGTCACGCTCGAAAAGACAGCCTGAGAACAGGGGGAGGATAGCATATGCGACGATTTTTGGCGGCGGTGCTGCTGTGCACCGCGGCGGCGGGGTGCAATGCGCCCGCACCCACCGAAACCACCGACAAACTGCCAAAGGATCTGAATGTGCTGTTCTGGACCCAGGATCAACGCGACGCCGCTTTCCGCACGATGGAAACCGTTCCCAAGGTGGTCGTCAACAAGGTCGAAGCCGGCGGGACGGTTTATCCGTTGCCGCAAGGCAAGCCGATCGACCTCGGCGCCGATGTCGACGCGTATATGGCAAAGCAGCGCAATGCGGGTCTGATCATCGTTCAGGGCGGCAAGATCCGGCTCGAGAAATATGCGCTTGGTTACGGCGCAGCGGGGCGCTGGACCAGCTTTTCGGTCGCGAAAAGCTTCACTTCGACGCTTGTCGGCGCAGCGGTGAAGGACGGCTATATCAAAAGCCTCGATGACAAGGTCACCGCCTATATTCCCGGCCTCAAGGGCTCGGCCTACGACGACGTGTCGGTCAAGCAATTGCTCACCATGACTTCGGGCGTCAAATGGAACGAGGATTATACCGATCCCAAATCCGACGTCGCCCTGTTCAACATGCAGAAGCCCGTCGCGGGCGAGGATATCACCGTCAGCTATATGAAGACCTTGCCGCGCGAAGCGCCTGCCGGGTCGAAGTGGGTGTACAAGACCGGCGAGACCAACCTCATCGGCGTGCTGGTGTCGAGCGCGACGGGCAAGACGCTGTCGGCCTATCTGTCCGAAAAGGTCTGGAAGCCGTTCGGGATGGAGCAGGATGCGGTGTGGATGCTCGGCGCGACGGGGCATGAGATCAGCGGTTGCTGTATGTCGGCAAGCCTCAAGGATTACGCGCGTTTCGGCCAGTTTATCCTGAATGGCGGCGTTGCGGGCGGCAAAAAAGTGCTGCCGGACGACTGGCTCCCCGCCGCGACGACGAAGCAGGCAGGGATCGACCTGCCGGGCCGTGGTTATGGCTATCAATGGTGGACGAACGACGACGGCAGCTTTGCCGCGCAGGGCATCTTCGGGCAGGGGATATTCATCGATCCCAAGCGCAAGCTGGTGATTGCGTCGAACGGCAACTGGCCGACCGCAACCGATCCCGAGGGAGTCGGCGCGGCGCGCGAAGCCTTCTACAAGAGCGTGCAGGCTGCGGTGGACAAGGAGGCCAAGTAAGCCAGGTAAGCGTCGCTCCCCGCGAAGGCGGGGCCGCTATCGGCGTTGCGCAAAATTTGCCGGCGGACCCCGCCTGCGCGGGGGCGACGAGTTGTCAGTCGGTCAGGGTTGCAGTCGCGCGCTGGGCCAACCAGACCGCCGCAAGCGGGACGGCGACGCCTAGCGCCATCATCCACCACGTGTCGGCAAGCGTCACCGCACGGTATAGCCCCGCGCCAATCACCGCGCCCGCGACGATCCAGCCGGCGCCGGTGCCCGATGAAACACGCATCGCCAGCCAGCCGCCAGCGAAGGTAGCTATGAACCAGCCGACGACCAGTGCGATCGTCGAGCCAATCGGGATCAGGACTTCACCGCTGTTCGGGTCGTAGACGTCGGGCGAAATTTCGCTGCCGGCATATTGTGCCAGCCAGATCAGCCCGAAAGCAACTGCGATGCCGATCACCGCGGCAATCGCCGATCGCAAAATATTCTTGGTCATTCCACCACCCTCGCAAACCCTCTTATGCGGGTGTCTTAGCGCAGGAAAGCGAAGATGGTATTAAGCTTTTTCCATGACCTTGGGCAGCGCGTGGAAGGCTGTGCTGTCGAAGCCTTCGACCATCAGCCCGGCAACATATTCGCCGACCGCGGCGGGGTCCTTGATGCTCTGCGGATCTTCGCCCGGATAGGCGCGCGCGCGCATCTGGGTCCGCGTGCCACCGGGATCGAGGATCGCGGTGCGCACGGTCGAGATATTGCGCATCTCGGCGCCATAGCTGGTGACGAGCGTTTCGAACGCCGCCTTCGATGCGGCATAGGCGCCCCAATAAGCGCGCGGTTCGCGTGCGACGCTGCTCGACAGCGCGATCAACCGGCCGTTCGTCGCGCGGCGCAGCAGCGGGTCGAAATTGGCGATCAGCGCCTGCTGCGCGATCAGGTTCAGGGTCAGCGTCTTGTTGAATTCCTTGCCGTCGATCGCGGCTACGGGGGTCAGCGTACCAAGCATCGCGGCGTTGAGCACGAGCATGTCGAGCTGCTGCCAGCGCTCGGCGATTGCGCTCGCGAGGCGGGCGATGCTGTCGCCGTCGGTCAGGTCGAGCGGTGCGATCGTCGCGCTGCCGCCGGCTTCGTGGATGCGGTCTTCGAGTTCCTCGAGCCCGCCAGCGGTGCGCGCGGTTATCACGACATGCGCGCCGCGTGCGGCGAGCGATTCGGCGATCGCTTCGCCGATGCCACGGCTCGCCCCGGTGACGAGCGCGACCTGGCCCGCCAGTTCTGTAGACTGCGTATTCATTGTGTCAGACAACCCGTTCGGCAAGCAGCGAAAATTGGTCTTCAAGCCCATGCTCGTCGAAATCGGTGAGCGTGGTCGGATAGTCGCCGGTAAAACAGGCGTCGCAATATTTCGGAGCGTCGTCGCTGCGCTTCACTTCGCCCAGCGCGCGATAAAGGCCGTCGATCGAAATGAAGGACAGGCTGTCGGCGTTGATAAAGTTCGCCATCTGACCGACGCTCATCTGCGCCGCGAGCAGTTTCGCGCGCTCGGGCGTGTCGACGCCGTAAAAGCAGCTGTGCTGCGTCGGCGGGCTCGCGATGCGCATGTGCACCTCGGTCGCGCCGGCGTCGCGCATCATCTGCACGATCTTCAGGCTGGTGGTGCCACGTACGATCGAATCGTCGATCAGGACAATGCGCTTGCCCGCGATCAACGCCCGATTGGCATTGTGCTTCAGCTTGACGCCGAGGTGCCGGACCTTGTCGCCCGGCTGGATGAAGGTGCGCCCGACATAGTGCGAGCGGATGATGCCAAGTTCGAACGGAATGCCCGATTCCTGCGCATAACCGATCGCCGCCGGCGTGCCCGAATCGGGGACCGGAATGACGAGGTCGGCTTCGACCGGATTTTCGCGTGCGAGTTCGGCGCCGATCGCCTTGCGGACCGAATAGACGCTCGTCCCGTCGACGATCGAATCGGGGCGCGAGAAATAGACATATTCGAAGATGCACGGGCGCGCCGGATGGTCGGCGAACGGGCGGTGCGAGGTCAATTGGCCATCGCGGATGATAACGAGTTCGCCCGGTTCGACCGAGCGCACGAATTCGGCGCCGACGACATCGAGCGCGACCGTCTCCGATGCCAGGATATGCGCGTCGCCGAGCTTGCCGATCACCAGCGGGCGAATGCCGAGCGGATCGCGGCAGCCGATCATGCCCTCGGCGGTCAGGCAGATCAGCGAGTAGGCGCCCTCGACCTGCTTCAGCGCGTCGATGAAGCGGTCGAGCAGCGAGCGATAGGCCGACGTCGCGACGAGGTGGATGATCACCTCGGTATCGCTGGTCGACTGGAAGATCGAACCGCGGCGAACCAGCACTTTGCGGAGCGCGGCGGCGTTCGAGATATTGCCGTTGTGCGCAACGGCAAAGCCGCCAGTGGCAAGGTCCGCGAACAAGGGTTGGACGTTACGCAGCGCGGTTTCGCCCGTCGTCGAATAGCGGACATGGCCGACCGCCGACCCGCCCTGCAACTGGCGCATGATGTCGTCGCGGTCGAAATTGCCCGCAACATGGCCCATCGCGCGGTGGGTGTGGAATTCCTTGCCGTCGAAGGCGGTTATGCCTGCGGCCTCCTGTCCACGGTGCTGCAGGGCGTGGAGGCCCAGCGCAACAACCGCGGCGGCACTATCGGCGCCATGAATACCAAATACGCCGCACTCCTCGCGGAGCTTGTCGTCATCGAATGGGTGGGTCGTCAGCATGTCATTCCAGGGGCAGGGGGGCAGTGACTGGGGCGCATATAGGGACGGCAATCGCAAATGTCGCCCCCCATAATCACGATATTGTCACATCATCGGCGAAGCGCGGGGTGGCAGCGGCTCCGATCCTGCTCTAAGGCGCGGTTCATGGACGATCAGCGCGACACGACCGACCGATTTCTTCCGCGTTTCGACGCTGCCGGACTGGTGACGGCGATCGTCACCGACGCCGACAGCCATATATTGCTGATGGTTGCCCACATGAACGCCGACGCGATCGAGCGGACCCGCGCGACGGGGCAGGCGCATTTCTGGTCGCGATCGCGGGCCGCATTGTGGCGGAAGGGCGAAACGTCGGGCAATGGCCTGACTCTTGTCGAAATGCGTGTCGATTGCGACCAGGACGCGCTGTTGCTGCGCGTGAAGCCCGCCGGTCCCGCCTGCCATACGGGACGCCGATCCTGTTTCTATCGCCGCGTCGAGGCCGACGGCCGCCTGACCTTCCTGGCAGACGATGACCAAGGCTAGCGCCGCACTCGTTTTGGCGCTGCTGCTGGCGGGGTGCGGACGGCCCGATCCGGACGAGCGTGCGAAAGGTATCGACGCCAGCAATCCGCTCGAGGTGGCCGCACGCGAACGCGGGGTCGTCCGTCCCGAAGCGCCGACGCCCGTGGGCGTCTTCGAACGTACGCACGACCTTGGCCGCGATGCGATGTGCGTCGTCCCGGATGGCGCCGGAAAATGGCGTTTTGCCGTCACCGCTGCCTTTGGACCGGGGCTGTCGTGCGCCGCGCACGGGACGATGGTACGCGAAGGCGACGGCTGGCGGATGCGCTTTGCCGGCGCGGAAGGTTGCGAGGCGGCGGTGCACGAGGAAGAAGATGAGCTCCGTCTTCCCGGGAACCTGCCGCAGCAGTGCGATCGCCTGTGCCCCGATCGCGCGTCGCTGTCGGGTTTGCGCCTGCCGCGCGCAAGCTGGTCAGCCGGCGACGCCGGGGACTTGCGGATTGCCGATCGGCACGGCAATATACAACGTCCCTGCAGCGGCTGACCTGCCTCGAAACGGCGCAACCTGCCGGTCTTGACGTTCACGTCAACGGAAACTAGTTTCACCGGCATGACCGAACAATATGGCCACGCCCATATCGATACGCCCGACCATCTGGGGCGCGAACAATTCAGCATCACCGACTTGTCGACCGAGTTCGGGGTCACCGCCCGCGCGCTGCGTTTCTATGAGGATGAAGGGCTGATCAGCCCGTCGCGCAAGGGATTGTCGCGCATCTATTCGAAACGCGATCGCGCGCGGCTCGCGTGGATCCTGCGTGCAAAGCGGACAGGCTTCAGCCTTGCCGACATTCGCGAGATGATCGACCTTTACGACGTCGGCGACGGTCGCAAGCTGCAACGGCAGGTGACGATCGAAAAGTGCGAACAGCGCATCGGCCTGCTGCAACGCCAGCGCGATGATATTGACAGCGCTGTAGATGAGCTGTCACGTTTCATCGATACGGTGAAGAAAGTCGATGCCGGCCAGTAGGCCGCCCGACCTCTGACCCTCTGCCTCTCCCCAGGCAAGTTTGACACGCTAAACTGCTTTTCAGAAGGATTTCCCATGCCCGTTTACCGCGCTCCCGTGCAGGATACGCTGTTCCTCCTCAACGATGTGCTCGGGATCGAGCGTTATGCGAATCTGCCCGGCTTCGCGAATGCGACCCCCGACATGATCGAGGCGGTGCTGACCGAGGCGGGAAAATTCTGCGAGGAAGTGCTGTTTCCGATCAACCAGTCGGGCGATCTCGAAGGCTGTACGCGCCACGACGACGGATCGGTGACGACGCCGAAGGGTTTCAAGGAGGCCTATAAGGCCTATTCGGAAGCCGGCTGGGGCTTGCTCACCGCGCCCGAGGAATTCGGTGGACAGGGGCTGCCACACGTTATCGGTTTCCCGGTCGAGGAATATCGCAACGCCGCCAACCAGGCGTTCGCCATGTATCCGGGGCTGACGCAGGGCGCGACCGCCGCGATTCTCGTCAAGGGATCCGAAGAGCAGAAGGCAACCTACGTTCCCCGCATGGTTTCGGGCGAATGGGGCGGCACGATGAACCTGACCGAGCCGCATTGCGGCACCGACCTTGGCCTTATTCGCACCCGCGCGGTTCCGAACGGCGACGGAAGTTATGCGGTTACGGGAACCAAGATCTTCATTTCGTCGGGCGAGCACGACCTTACCGACAATATCATTCATCTCGTCCTCGCGAAGACCCCCGACGCGCCCGACAGCGTCAAGGGCATCTCGCTCTTCATCGTGCCCAAATTCATCGTCAACCAGGATGGTTCGCTCGGCGAGCGCAACACGCTTTCGTGCGGTTCGATCGAACACAAGATGGGCATCCACGCCAATTCGACCTGCGTCATGAACTATGATGGCGCGAAGGGCTGGATGGTCGGCGAGGAGAACAAGGGCCTCGCCGCGATGTTCGTGATGATGAACGCCGCGCGCCTTGGCGTCGGCATTCAGGGACTCGGGCAGGCCGATGTCGCCTATCAGAATGCCGTTCAGTACGCGCAGGACCGCCGTCAGGGCCGCGCGCTCACGGGGCCGAAGGACCCGCAGGAAAAGGCCGACCCGCTGTTCGTGCACCCCGACGTACGTCGCATGTTGATGGACGGTAAGGCGACGGTCGAAGGCCTCCGCGCGCTCTGCACCTGGGGGGCGCTGCAGGTCGATCTGGCGCATGCCGCCGAAACCGAAGAGGAGCGCCAGCGCGCGGACGATCTCGTCAGCCTGCTCACGCCCGTGATCAAGGGGTTCGGCACCGACAAGGGTTATGAGGTCGCGACCAACGCGCAGCAGGTGTTCGGCGGCCACGGCTACATCGAAGAACAGGGCATGAGCCAATATGTCCGCGATGCGCGCATCACGATGATCTACGAGGGCGCGAACGGCGTGCAGGCCATGGACCTCGTCGGGCGCAAGCTTGCGCAGAACGGCGGACGCGCGATCCAGGCCTTCTTTGCGATCGTCGATGAGGAATGCGCCCGCGCCAAGGGCGATGAAGCGCTTGCCGATTTCGCGACGCGCCTCGAAAAGGCGAACGGCGAACTCAAGGCGGCGACGATGTGGTTCATGCAGAACGGCATGGCGAACCCGAACAATATCGGCGCCGGTGCGCATCATTACATGCACATCATGGGCATCGTCGCGCTGGGCTCGATGTGGTTGATGATGGCCGAGGCAGCGCAGAGGGCGCTCGCCGAAGGCCGCGGCAACAAGGCATTCCTCGAAGCCAAGCTCGTCACCGCGCGTTATTTCGGCGAACGCTTCCTCCCCGATGCGGGATCGCTGCGCCGCAAGATCGAGGCGGGCAGTGACGCGATGATGGCGCTGACGCCCGAACAGTTCGCCGCCTGAGGATGTTCCTCTGCAACCATCGCCGCCGCCATGCGTGTCGGCGGCGATGAGCAAAGGGGACCTCCAGCCAATCGTCGTCGAAGGCCGCAATTGCTGGCGGATCGAACGTGCCGAAAAGGCGCGGATGATCGTCGACGCCGCCGATTATTATGCGCTGCTCGAAGAATTGATGGCCGATGCGGAACAGCGCATCCTGCTCATCGGCTGGGATTTCGATCCGCGTATCGCGCTGAAGCCAGACAAGAACGGGAAGGGCGAACCGCTCGGCGACTATCTGCTGCGGCTCGCAAAGGAAAAACCCGAGCGCGACATCGACATCTTGCGCTGGAATTTCGGCGGGCTGAAGCAGTTCGCGATGCCGCGCATCCTGTCGATGGTCGCGCGCTGGAAACTGACGCGCTCGATCAGTTTCCGCCTCGACAGCGCGCATCCGGTCGGATGCAGTCATCACCAGAAGGTCGCGGTGTTCGATGATCATCTCGCGGTGTGCGGCGGCATCGACGTCGGATCGCGCCGCTGGGATACGCGCGATCACAAGGACGGCGATCCGCACCGCACCGCACCCGATGGCAAGGCCTATATGCCCTGGCACGACAGCACGATGATCCTAGCCGGACCCGTCGGCAACGCGCTGGCCGATCTCGGTAACGAACGCTGGCAGCGGGCGACGAAAAAGCCCCTGCGCAACCTGAAGGGCGAGGGTGAGAATTGGCCCGACGATCTGGAGCCCGATTTCAAAGGCGTCGATGTCGCGATCTCGCGTACCCGCGCCGAATATGACGGCTATGAGGAAATCCGCGAGATCGAGCAGCTCTATCTCGACATGATCGCCGCCGCGGACCGCTTCATTTATTTCGAGAATCAATATTTCACCTGCGGCAAGATCGCCGCGGCCATCGCCGAGCGGCTGAACGAGGATGATCCGCCCGAATTTGTCATGGTGATGCCGAAGACCGCCGATGGCTGGCTCGAACAGATGGCGATGGATGCCGCGCGCGTACAACTGGTGCGCGAAATCGCGAAGGCGAAGCATGGCGACCGGCTGAAGGTCTATTATCCGCGCACGAAACGCGGCGAGCCAATCTATGTCCATGCGAAGACCGCGATCGTCGACGACCGCTTTCTGCGCGTTGGATCGGCGAACATGAACAACCGCTCGATGGGGCTCGACAGCGAATGCGACGTGACCATCGACGCCGCGCTCCCCGCGAACGAAGGCGCCGGTCCGACGATCGCCCGGTTACGCGAATCGCTGATCGCCGAACATCTCGAAGTGGCGGAAACAGAGGTCGCTGCGACCTTCGAACGCACCGGGTCGCTGATCGACACGATCGAAGCGCTGCGCGGCAAGGGCCGCTCGCTCGAACTGCTCGACCTCGTCGCGCCGGGGCCGATGGACGAATTCATCGCCGAGAATGAACTGCTCGATCCGGCCAGCCCTGATGCGATGTTCGAGAGCCTGACCGAACGCGGGCTGAAGAAAAGCTGGCATCGCGGCCGTAACTGGATGAAGCGCCACCGGCCTTTCAGGCGGAATTCCGCCTGATTTTCCGTTAGTCGGAAAGCGCGAGGATGTGCTTCGCCTGCTTGAGATGCGGAGCATCGACCATCTTGCCGTCGACCTGCAGCACGCCGACGCCCGGATTGGCGGCAAAGGCGTCGACGATCGCCTGCGCACGCGCCGCTTCCTCTGCCGAGGGAGTAAAGGCTGCGTTGATCACCGCGACCTGCGACGGGTGGATCGCCATCATGCCCGTGAAGCCGTCGCGCCGCGCCCGCGCGGCATAGGTAGCGAGTCCGGCTTCGTCCTTGATTGCAGGAAATACGGTGTCGATTGCCGCTGCGCCCGCGGCGTGAGCGGCGAAGAGCGTCATTGCCCGCGCGATTTCATAGGGTGGGGTATAGCTGCCATCGGCCTCGCGGCTCGTCGTTGCGCCGATCGCGGCGGGCAGGTCTTCCGCGCCCCAGGTCAGCCCGAGAAGCCGATCCTTCGTCTCGCGGTAGCTGCCAAGCGTGAAGATCGCCGCGGGCGTTTCGGTGGCGATCGGGAGGATCGGCGGGAGCGACGCGTCGCGGGCAGACTCGCTGCGCAGGATGGTATCGAACTGCGCGATGCTCGGGGCGCCTTCCGCCTTGGGCAACATGATCGCGTCGGGTCGCGCCGCAGCGATTGCGGCAACGTCGGCGGCGGTCAGATGGCCGTCGAGCGGATTGACGCGCACGAGTGTGACGACCTCGCGCGCTCCTGCCAGATATTCGGCGATGGCGTGACGCGCCGCGTCCTTGTTGGCGAGCGACACCGAATCTTCGAGGTCGAGGATGATCGCGTCGGCGCCCGACGCCGCGGCCTTGGCGAAGCGCTCGGGCCGATCACCCGGAACGAAGAGGAGGGAACGAAGTCGCATTAGCTGGCCTTCCGCTGGACAAGGGCAGAACGCTCGCACTGGCATACCAGTTCATCGCGCTGATTGATGCAGCGGTGAAGGAAGGTCACGATACCGGCATTGGGCCGCGATTTCGATTCCTTCAGGCCGATCACTTCGCTTGTCGCGCGCAGCGTATCGCCGATGAATACCGGCTTCGGCATCACCAGCTTGTCGTAACCGAGGTTCGCGACGAGCGTGCCGAGCGTCGTGTCACCGACCGACAGCCCGACCATCAGGCTGAAGGTAAAGGTGCCGTTGACGAGAATCTGGCCGAACTCCGACGCCTTTGCCGCCTCGATATCGAGATGCAGCGGCTGCGGATTGTGCGTCATCACCGTGAAGAACAGATTGTCGGTTTCGGTGACGGTGCGGCGAATGTCGTGCGTCAGCGTTTCGCCGATCACCCATTCGTCGAAAAATTTGCCGGCCATTATGCGTCTTCCTTTTCGATCCGCACGAGCAATGCCTCGACCTGAACCTGCGCGCCCGCGGCCGCGTTGAGCTCGGCGACGACCCCGTCAAACGGTGCGGTCAGGCTGTGCTCCATCTTCATCGCTTCGAGCGTCAGCAACTTCTGTCCCTTGGTTACCTTGTCGCCCGCGGCGACCTCAACGGCGATGACCTTACCGGGCATCGGCGACAGGATCGCGCCGTCACCTGCGCCCACGCCCGCGCTGGCTTCGGCACGCCACGGCGTCAACTGCCAGACCGAACCGCTCTCGGCAACGAGCATCGCGGGCGACGGCTCCTCGGCGCCGGGGCCATGGAGTTCGACCTCGACGCGCTTGCCGTCGAGCAGGAAGGGCGCCGAGCGCACATCGGGGGCGTTGAGGCGGAACCCCGATTGCAGCGAGCGCGGCACCATCGCCATCGCGGCGTTGGTCAGCGCCTGCGTGGTCGGCACAGGTTCTTCGGTCATCGCATCGCCGTCGCGGCCGATCAGCCCGGTATCGACGGTGCCCGCGACGAAATCGGGATGGTCGAGCGCATTGATCAGGAAGGCCGAGTTGGTCTTCACGGGCCAGATCGCGCTGTCCTCGAGCATCTCCGACAAGAGCTCGCGGGCTTCTTCACGGTCTTCGCCCCAGGCGATGACCTTGGCGATCATCGGGTCATAGAAGGGCGAGACCTCGGCGCCTTCATAGACGCCGGTATCGACGCGGCCCATATGTTCGGGGAGCTGGAAGAGTTCGAGCGTGCCGATCGAGGGCAGGAAGCCCTTGGCGGGGTCCTCCGCATAAAGCCGCGCTTCCATCGCCCAGCCGTTGATCGAAAGTTCGTCCTGCGAAAGTGGGATCGGTTCGCCCGACGCGACGCGGAGCTGCCATTCGACGAGGTCGACGCCGGTGATCTCCTCGGTCACCGGATGCTCGACCTGCAGGCGCGTGTTCATTTCCATGAACCAGATGCGATCGGCGCGGAGACCCTCGCTCGCGTCGGCGATGAACTCGACGGTCCCGGCGCCCTCATAATGCACAGCCTGCGCCGCCCGCACCGCGGCCCCGCAAACCGCCTCGCGAGTCACTTCGTCCATCCCCGGGGCGGGGGCTTCCTCGATGACCTTCTGGTGGCGGCGCTGGAGCGAGCAGTCGCGCTCGAACAGATGGACGACGTTCCCCTTGCTGTCGCCGAACACCTGCACCTCGATGTGCCGCGGCGACGTGACGAATTTCTCAATGAGGACGCGGTCGTCGCCGAACGCGCTCGCAGCTTCGCGTTTCGCGCTCTCCAGCGCGTCGTCGAAATCCTTCGCAGCGTCGACTCGGCGCATGCCCTTGCCCCCGCCGCCCGCGATCGCCTTGATCAGCACCGGATAGCCGACCGCCTCGGCTTCCTTCTTCAGGCGCTTCGGGTTCTGTACCTCGCCGAGATAGCCGGGCGTGACCGGCACGCC
>NZ_DASWTD010000175.1:0-10570 GCF_036402335.1 Sphingopyxis sp.
CATCAACGGCCAGCAGATCGGTTCGGGAACGACCGCGCCGACCCAAATTAACGGCCGCATCTACGATCCCGGGACAGAGGCGTTACGGCCCTATGTCGGCGCGCGCGATGCCTTCAACTTCGCGCCCGCCAATTATTTCCAGACCCCTCTCGAACGCTATAATGCCTATGCTGCCGCCCATTATGAAGTGACCGAGGGCATCGAGGTCTATGCCAAGGGCATGTTCACCCGGTCGAAGGTCCAGCTCAGCCTCGCGCCGTCGGGGATGTTCGGCGACACCTGGCGGCTACCGCTCAACAATCCTTTCCTGCCCGACGCCGTCCGTTCGGAGGTTTGCGCGTCCAATGCGATCTCGGTGGCCGACTGCGCGGCTGCCGGCGCGGCGGCCGGCCCGAACGATCCGAATTATCGCGAGGTTGCGACAGCGATCAATCGCCGCTTCATCGAGATGGGGCCGCGGATCCGCAACCTCACGACCAACCAGTTCCAGCTCTGGGCCGGCGCGCGCGGATCGATCACCGACACGCTGAAATTCGACGTCTACGGGCTCCACGGCGAATCCGACCGCAAGAACAGCAATCTCGGCTGGGGTCTGAAATCGCGCGTCCAGCAGGCGCTGCGCGCTACGAGCGAGACCGAATGCGCGGACCCTTCAAACGGCTGCGTCCCGATCAATCTCTTCGGCGACGGCACCGACATTTCGCCCGAGTCCATCGCCTTTTTCAACCAGCCCGCGGGGGCGACGATCAGCACCAGCCTGTCGGTCGTCAACGCAAGCCTGTCGGGCGAGTTTGCGAACTTCCTCGCCGGCGAGACGCCGATCGGCTTCGCGCTCGGCACCGAATATCGCAAATATGGCGCTTCGCAGGTCGCCGACGTCGCCTTCGGCACGCAGGACGAGGTGCTGGGAACGGGCGCGCCTTCGCCGTCCTTTTCGGGCTCGTATAATGTGAAGGAGATCTTCGGCGAATTGATCGTCCCGCTGGTCGAGGATGTGCCGGGTATCTACAGCCTGACCGCCGAAGCCGGCATTCGTCTGTCGGATTACTCGAACACCGGCAGCAGCACGACGTGGAAGGCGGGCGGGACATGGGAGCCGTTCCGCGGCTTCAAGGTCCGCGGCATCTACCAGCACTCGGTCCGCTCGCCGAACATTTCGGAACTTTACACGCCGGTCACGACGGGCCTGTCGAACCTTCCCGAAGATCCCTGTCAGGGGACCAACCCCGTGGGCAATGCAAGCCTGACGGCGGTCTGCCTCGCGCAGGGCGCTCCTGCCGGCACCATCGGCAACATCCCGGTGCCATCGGCCGGCCAGATCAACATCACGAGCGGGGGCAATCCCGCCCTCGACGTCGAGATCGCCGATTCCTATACGCTGGGACTGGTCGTGACCCCGCCACAGGTGCCCGGCCTCGCGATCACCGCCGACTATTATCATATCAAGATCAGCGATGCGATCACGCTGCCGACGCCCGACGACATCTTCGGCCCGTGTTTCGACGAGGGCGACGCAGCCGCCTGCGCCCTCATTCGCCGCAATCCGCTCAACGGATCGCTCAACGGTGGTGGCGATACGCCGGGCCTGATCGCGGTGCTGACCAACCAGGGAACGATCGTCACCTCCGGTGTCGATCTGCGCGTCGCCTACGGTATGGCGACCGGGTTCGGCCGGCTGAGCTTCGACATGACGGGCAACTGGACCGAGCAGTCCAAATTCCAGGCATCGCCGGCTGGCATCAATCGCGAGTGCGTGGGTCAGTATAGCGCGAACTGCGGTTTCTTCGCCGGCGAGATCACGCCCGAATTCAGCTTCAACATGCGCGCGACCGCCGAAATCGAGGGTGCGGGTGACATCTCGTTGCTGTGGCGCTGGTTCGACGGGGTCGATTACGAACGCATCCTTCCTGTCGACGGCATCAATCCCGACTATCTCGGCATCCCCAGCTACAGCTATTTCGACCTGACCTACCGGACCGAAATTGCCGATATGTTCGGGCTTACGCTGTCGGTGCAGAATTTGTTCGACAAGAAGCCGCCCAATGTCAGCAACTATGTCGGAACGACCGCGCTGAATTCGGGCAACACCTATCCAACCACCTATGATGTCCTGGGCCGCCGTTTCAGCCTGACCGCCAGCCTGCGCTTCTAGGGCCGCCATTGCCGCACCGGGGATCAGTCCCCTCCGGTGCCGGCCCGGTGTGCGGGCGAAGCCTCCCCGGTGCTTTGCCCGCACATTCGATTCGAACATGAGGGCGAACGTCCCGAATTTGCGGTCGAACGTTCGTCGACAGCTGCGCGCCTTGGTGCGATAACGGCCCGATGAACAAGCTTGCGGCATTTCCGCCAGATGACATTTATGAAATTGCGCCATTGATCGAGGCGAGGGGCCTCGAACGGCCGAAGGTGCGTGCCATTCTCTGGCTGACCGGTGCGTTCTGGGGCCTCCATGCGTTCGCGCTGTTCGTTGCCGACGCACTCGACCATCATCCCAATCTCGGGCTGGCCCTTGCCGTGCGGCTGGGGCTCACCGTCATAGGCCTTGGCCTTTGTTATGGCATCCATGTGGTATTGCGGAAACTGGGCTCGCGGCCGTGGCGAAAAAAGGCGCCGATCGTCCTTGTCGCTTCGCTCGTCGCGGCCGAGCTATTTGCATGGTGTACCTATTTCGGACTGACCTACGCCAAGGGAGAACCGATCCACGTTGCGTTGCAAGGCAGTTTGGTCATTCGCACGCTGGTGCCCTGGACCTGGTTCTTTCTTGCCTGGGTCGGGCTTTATCTGGCGGTGCAATATGGCTTCGAGGCACGCGAGGAGGAACGGCGATCCTCGCAGCTCCGGATCATGGCGCAGTCGGCCAAGCTGCGGGCGCTCCATTACCAGATCAATCCGCATTTCCTGTTCAACAGCTTCAACTCGGTTTCGGCACTCATTCTGGATGGCCGGCCTGCGGACGCGAATGCGATGGTCGAGCGACTGGCAGGTTTTTTCCGCACGAACCTGTCGACCAATCCCGATGTCGATATCGATCTTGCGAAGGAAATAGGCTTGCAGATGACCTATCTGGAGATCGAACAGACGCGCTATCCCGACCTTGAATTCACTATCGATGTTCCGTCCGAACTGGCGCGCGCGGCGGTTCCGGCGTTTCTTTTGCAGCCGCTCGTGGAAAATGCGATCAAGCATGGCGGTGCCGGCGTATCGCACGCCGGACCCTTTTCCATCGCCATCCGCGCCCGATCGGCCGGTCGCCGGCTGGAGATCGGGGTGGAGAACAACTGCGTCGAGGGGACGGCGCGAGGCGAGGTTTGCGGGACGAACACGGGGCTGCGCAACGTCCGCGATCGATTGCTGACGCGATATGGCGGGGCCGCGACGCTGAAGACCGACCGGATCGGTGCCTCGCGTTTCCATGCGGTCATCGATCTGCCGCTGGAGTATATGCGGTGACATTGTCGGTCCTCACCGTCGATGATGAACCGCTGGCCCTGCGCCGTCTCGAGCTCATGCTCGGTCAGATTCCGGATGTCCGGCTTGCCGGTTCGGCTTCCAATTGCAGCGAAGCTGTCGAACGGATCATCGAAATGCGCCCCGACGTCGTGTTGCTCGATATCAAGATGCGCGATGGCACCGGTTTCGATGTGCTCGACAGGTTGCCGCCCGACCGGACCCCGCGGATTGTCTTCGCGACGGCGTTCGATCATTTCGCGGTCCGGGCGTTCGAGGCGCATGCTGTCGATTATATATTGAAGCCCGTCGAGCTTTCGCGCCTTGACGCCGCGCTCGCGCGGTCGCGCGCCAGCCTGGAAGCCGACGATGCGCAAGAACAGATGCAGCAGATGCGTGCCATCATCGATGATTTGCGCGCCGGTTATCACCAGCCGGAACCATGCCCGCCGGAGGACGAGCTTTGGCTGCGCGGTACCGCCGGAACGATCGCCTGCGTTCAGCGCGCGGATATCGATATGATCACCGCCGAAGATGATTATGTCCGGTTGCATGCGGGAACTGCATCCTATCTGGTCCGTGGCTCGATCAGGGCGGCCCAGGCGAAATTCAGCCTCCCGGAAACGGAGTTCGCCCGCGTGCATCGCCGAGCGCTGATCCGTCGCAGCGCGATCTCCAGCGTGCGGAAATCGCCGCGCGGAGGCGTATGCGTCGTCCTCCGGAACGGGACCGAAGTGGCGAGCGGCAGGGTCTATGCGAAAGAACTTTTGAAGTCGCTGTCGGCTTTCAGCTAGCCATGTACCTGCCTTGCGCGGCGAGAGGTGGTCGAGGGCTCCCGCCGCGCAATAGCATCGTGGCTTGCCGTTCAGACGCCGCAGATCAGCTCGCTTTGCCCGCGCGACCTCGAACCGGCATCGGTGGGCCGGATCGTCGTCGAGACGGCGACATCGTCGTCGACGGCAAAGTCGCCGTTCTTGTCGATCGTGAAACCCATCTGCCGGAAAGCGGCCTGAACCTTGCTGGCCGGATCGCCGAACGCGACACCCTGCCACTCATAGCCCACGATCACGGCGGTCACGCGCAGGCCGCGAAATTTCTTGTCGACCGGGAAGTCATATTCTTCCGCCGTCTCTTCGATATTCTGCCCGTCGCGTGCCTTGCGGGCCCTTTCGAAATAGGGCTCGAGCTCGGGGCCGAGTTCACAGCTGCGCGCGTCGAACTGGATGAGCGAATTGGCTACCGCGCCTTTGGCCGGCGACGGTTCGGTGGCGCAGGCCGAAGCCGCCGGCATATAGCCGACGCCGCCACCGGGTAGCCCGACTTCGGTAAAGCCGTCGGCGGTCGCGCCGACCAGCCGAACCGCCGCGCCCGGCTTCAGGACCATCTTCGAAGCGGCGCCCGCCGCTGCGCTTTCCAGCACGGTGCATTGTGCGGTCGTGATGCGGTCGCTGCCGTCGAGGCTTGCCAGCGCGGGCGGAGCGGCTTTTGCCAGGTTGGCGAGACTGACGAAGCCGCTGCCGCCATCGAGCTTGAGCCATTGCTTGCCGCGCTCGTCGGTCACGAGCGTGCCGGCCGCCTTTTCGCCGCGCTTCAGCGACCCCACGATTTTCGATCCCTGAAGCGACGCCTTGTCGCGCAAATTGGCCTCGGCGACGGTATAGAGCGTTGCGGTCTCCGCCGTTGCATGATGCTGCCCCTCGCCGGTACTTTCTACCGTGCCGCTTTTCTCCTCCGTGCTCGAAAGACCGAGCCAGGCGCCGCCGCCGATCGCGACGGCCAGCAGCGCTGCGCCGCCGAGAAGCAGTCCGGTCCGGCGCGGCGCGGGCGAAGCGCCGTCGGCTTCAACGTCGATGATCGGCGGCGGCGGGACGATGGCAGGCGACGCGGCGGGGGCGGCGGGGGCGGCGGCATTTTCGGTGCCGGAAACCGCCGCGCCGCATTCCGCGCAAAAGCGCGCATCGGGGGAAAGCGCCGATCCGCATTCGGAGCAAAAATTCGCCATTGTCTGTCGTCCTTCGATTCGTTGAAATGCATCTCGTCGGCTTCGCTTAGCGAGCGATCGTGCATCGTCGATGTGACCGACCGCACATTGAACGAATAATCAATGAAATTCGTATGATAGATACGGATATGCTGCCATACCGCGATTTTTCCCAGAAACGCGTCGTTAATAGCCTGCGCAAGCGCGGCTGGTCGTCATGCCAGCGGTTTTCGGCGCTTTAACATCATGCTAGCTGCCGGTGATATGGTGAGCCTGATCACAATCCTGCGCATTCGATCCGCTACGAAGGCTTTCGAGACCGGCGGGAGCGATTCCCCGTCGCCGACAGAAAAGGATGATCGATAATGTCCCATCGCCGATTGAGCTTCCTCGCCGCGATCGCCGCGGCACCGCTGTGGGCGAGCATGCCCGCGGCGATTGCGCAGGAAGCACCGGCAAGCGAGTTCAGCGACGACCAGCAGAAGATGCTGGATCTCGTCAACAGGGGCATGGACTTCGAGCGCGCGGACAAACCCGTCGAGGCCGAACGCGTCTATCGCCGCTGGATCGAGGAAGCGACGAAACGTTATGGCGCCGACGGGCTGATCACCAGCCTTGGTTACAGGCTGCTCGCCGGCAGCCTCGAAACGCAGAACCGGCTCAAGGAAGCGGAGCCCCTCTGGAAGCGTCTGCTCGACATCAACCGCGCGCAGCTCGGCGAAGACGACGACGAGACGCTGACCGCCTACATGTTCCTCTCGTCCAACTACATCAAACAGGGCCGGCCGGGCGAGGCGCTGCCGCTGCGGCGCGCGATCCTCGCAAAGCGGATCGCGCAGCGGGGGGAGAAGGACGGAAAGACGATCATCGCGACGGCCAACCTCGCCTCGGTGCTCTCCGAGCTTGGCGAGATGAAGGAAGCCGAGACGCTGTTCCGCAAGGCGCTGGCTACCAGTCTCGAAGTGCATGGCGAAAAGCACGGCGAGACCGCGGCCGCCTACGGCAATCTCGGCGACGTCATGCGCAGCCTCGGCCGCTATGACGAGGCCGAACCGCTGCTCGAAAAGGCGCGCACGATCGACGAGGGACTGCCGGAGACAACGAGCGCCGATATCGCGCTCCGCTATTACAACAATGCGGTGAATTTGGGCGACATGGGTCGTTATTCCGAAGCCGGTGTCGCCGCCAACAAGGCGCTCGACCTGTGGCGGACGGGCAAGGGCGACGACAGCCCGCAGGCAGCTCTGGGCTATACCGCGGTCGGTTACGCCCTGATGTCGGAAGGACGCTTCGCCGAGGCCAATGGCGCCTATCGCAAGGCGCTCGACATCCGCCGCGCCCGGCTCGGCGAAGAGCATCCGCTGACCGGCGAGGCGTATAACAATCTTGCGATCAACATGGAAAGCCAGGGTCAGCCGCCGAGCGTGATCGAACCGATGTTTCGCAAGGCGCTCGATATCACGCGCGCCTCGCTTGGCGAGACCAGCCAGCGCACGGCGACCCTCTATGCCAATGTCGCGCATATCCTGAACGAGCAGGGGCGCTATATCGAGGCCGAACCCATGTATCGGCGCTCGCTCGACATTCAGGAGCGGATCACCGGCACCGAACATCCCTCCTATGCGACGACGCTCCTCAATCTTGCCTTCAACCTGCGCGACGACGGCGGCAACGATCGGGCCGAGCCGATGATGCGGCGCGCGCTCGGGATTTTCCGCGCCAGGTTCGGCGACGACAATCCCGAAACGGCGTGGGCCTATACCAGCCTCGGCTCGACACTCGGCGCGCTCGGCCGCCACAAGGAAGAAGCCGAAATGACGGCCAAGGCGCTCGATATCCGGCGCCGCCTGCTCGGCGAGGATCATCCGCTGACGGCGGTCGCCTATAATAATGTGGGGGACGCATTGGTCCGCGCCGAGGGCGGGCAGGGCGACAAGGCCGCCGAACCCTATTATCGCCAGTCGCTCGCAATCCTGCTCCGCACGGTCGGCGAAGCGCATATCGACACGGCGCACGCCTATAGCCGTATCGCGTCCAATCTCGCGCGGCAGGGACGGGCGGCCGAGGCGGAGCAGGCGGCGGCAAAGGCGGTCGCGATCGTGCGGCGCCTGAACGAGCAGGCGGCCGCGGGTGCGAATGCGGTCACGCTGTCGGCGCTCGACCGGCAGCAAGCCGATCCCGGCCGCAGCATCTATACCACCTATATGAACGCGGCTTTTGCGCTGATGAGCGATACACCGGACGCGGCGGGACAGTCTGCGATCCAGAATCGGGCCTTCCTTGCCGCCCAGGACGCGATCAGTTCGGCGTCGGGCCGCGCCGTGCTGCAAACCGCCGCGCGCGCTGCCGCCAAGACGCCGCAAATGGCCGAAGCAGTGCGCCAGGAACAGGATCTTGCGGCGCGGGCGAACATGCTCGACAAGAATCTGCTTCGCGCGCTCGGCGATCGCAAACCGGTCGAGGTCACGCGTCTTCGCGGCGAACTCGACGCGGTGCAGGCACAACTCGCAGACGTCAGCGCGCTGATCGACCGCAAATATCCGGCCTATCGCGAGCTGGTATCGCCGCGTCCGATCAGCCTCGCCGAAACGCAGAAGGCGCTCCGTCCCGATGAAGCGCTGCTGCTGATGACCGAGGCGGCGAACACCTTTCATCTGTTCGTCGTTACCTCGACCGCCGTTGGCTGGAGCCGTCCGGGGCGCGAGATCGACGTCATCCTCAAACAGGTTTCCGATCTGCGCTGCGATGTCGATTATGCGACCTGCACCGACGCGCGCAAAGCCGAACTCGACACGCTGCCGACCACCGAAAAGGAGCAGGAAGGCCAGCGTCGCTTCGATCTCGATACGTCGCACGCGCTGTATCAGGCGCTCATCGAGCCCGTCGAACCGCTGCTCAAGGGCACAAAGCGGCTTTATGTGACGAGTTCGGGCAAGCTCGGCGATCTGCCGCTCGCATTACTCTCCACATCCGCCCTCCCGGCGGGCGCCGACATGGCCGATCCCGACGTTCTGGCCCGCGCGCAATGGCTTGCCAACCGCTACGCCTTTACTAGCCTGCCGTCGGTCGCGTCGCTTACGCTGGCGCGCGACCCGCGCGCCCGGGCCGGCATCGAAAGCTTTCGCGGCTATGGCGCGCCCGTCCTGCTCGGCGGCGATACCGGCGCGCGCGCAGCGACAGGGGTCGGGGTTTTCGACGCGGTATCCGACGCGGGCTCGCCGCTCGCCGACCCCGACGCGCTTCGCAAGCTCGCACCGTTGCCGGGCACGAAGGTCGAGTTGACAGCGATGGCCGAGCTGTTCGGCGCATCGGACAAGAGCCTGACGCTCGATCGCGGCGCGACCGAAGCGGCGTTGCGGCAGGACCCCACGCTGGCGAACAGCCGCGTGATCGCGATCGCGACGCACGGCCTGCTTCCCGATCCGCAACTCGGGCTGGGCGAACCCGGCCTCGTCATGACGCCGCCCGCGACCCCGAGCGACCTCGACGATGGCCTGCTGACCGCCACCGAAGCGGCACAGCTCGATCTTTCGGCGGACTGGGTCATCCTCTCCGCGTGCAACACGGCATCGGCCAGCAATTCGGGCGGCAGCGACAGCCTGTCAGCGCTTGCCCGCGGTTTTCTCTACGCGGGCGCGGATGCGCTTCTCGCCAGTCACTGGCGCGTTTCGGACGATGCGACCGCGGCGCTGACGGTCGAGACGCTCATGGCGCGGCGGGCGAATCCGGAGATGACGCGTGCGCAGGCGTTGCAGACGGGAATGAACGCAGTTCGGACCGGCAAGCGCCCCGACGGAAGCGCGGTTCCCGGATGGCGCGCGGCGTGGGTCCATCCCGGGGCCTGGGCGGCGTTCACGAATATATCCAACCGCGACGAATAGGCCGGATAGAGCGGCAGGGGCGATTGCCGACGTAGCGCCACAGGGCTTGTGATGGCCGCGTGCAAGAATATGGCCACCCGTTGCAAGGCATATAGCTTGCTCCGGCGAGGATAAGCTGCGCGATATTGCGCGCAATATCGATTGACCCCTCGGCCTTGCACTCTGCTTCAGCGATCCCGCCTGCGCGGACATGACAGCGCCTCCGGTCGCCAAGCCCGCCGTGTCGCCCGAATACGCTCTCGCGCGCCCCGCTGAATGACGGAGAGGCGCTGTCCGATGGCGACCCTGACCCGAAGATTATTTCGCTGAACCGGTTAGCGATCATTATTATTCTTCTGGCCGTTTCCTTGGCGTTGAAAGCCCCGTGCGGCCTTCTGTCCTATCGGAAATAATTTTCCCCGACAATTTTGAATAATGTCAAACTTTATCAATAAGATAAATATCAATGCTTGAATCGCCTCCGGGGGATGATCCTTCCCGGAGAATTGCTTACAGCCCTGTCAGTCGTTTTCGGCAATCCGAAGATATGACGCTTTTCTTGCAGAATGGAGAATAAGCTTCGAGTTTGCGACGGAAATACCGCGTACATTCGGGGGGGGAGCTGTTAGCATCATAAAAATTCAAAAACGGGCCAAAAAGCGAAAAAAGGGGAAGATTGAATGCGAAATCTAGGAACAAATGTTCGTCGGGGCGCTCGGGCGACGCGCACCGCATTGCTGCTGTCCGGCATATGTCTGGCCAGTGTCTCGCCCGCGATGGCGCAGGAAGAACAGGACGCCCAAGACGTCCAGCAAGGGCAGGACACGACGCATTCGACGGGCGGCGAAATCGTGGTGACGGCGCTGAAGCGCGGGACGCGCCTCCAGGATACGCCGCTGGCCATTTCGGCCGTGACGGGTGATTCGCTCGAGCGGGCGGGCACGACGAGCTTCACCGAATTGACCCAGAACACGCCAAGCTTGCGGATCGTGGACAATGGCCCCGGCAACCGGCGCGTCATCCTGCGCGGCGTCGTCGGCGCCGGCGAGCCGACCGTGGGCGTCTACTACGACGAATCGCCGGTGGCGGGATCGGTTGGCACGACCAGCGACGCGGCGGGCAGTACTCCCGATTTCCGCGTCTTCGACGTCGAACGGGCGGAGGTTCTGCGCGGGCCGCAGGGCACCCTCTATGGTTCGGGCTCGATGGGCGGCACGGTCCGCATCATCTATGAAAAGCCGAAGACCGATCTGCTGGAGGCTGCCGGGAGCGTCAATCTTTC
>NZ_DASWTD010000176.1:0-14143 GCF_036402335.1 Sphingopyxis sp.
AGGAACGGGGGAAGGGCGACTGGTATCTTGGCGCCATCACCGACGAAGAGGCCCGGACGCTGGAACAGCCGCTCCGCTTCCTCCCATCGGGCAAGCGGTTCGAGGCGCAGATATACGCCGACGGTCCGGGCGCCGATTTTAGCACCAACCCGGACGCGCTGACGATCGAGAAGCGGATCGTGACGCGCTCCGATACGCTCAGGCTCGCGCTCGCTCCGGGCGGCGGCACGGCGATCCGGTTCCGCCTGCTCGATTGATATCGGGCGATTGCCGGCTCGATCCGCCGACCTAGTCGCCGCGCTGCAATGTCATCGCCAGTTCCTCGACGTCGAGATCGCGTTCGAGTTCGTGGAGCACCTCGTCCTCGATCATCCCTGCGCGGTGGATGCGGAGCAATTCGGCGCGTCCGGCAGCGATGGCCTGGAGCAGCACGTCGAAATGCGACCGTAGCCCGTCCATCGCGGTGCTCGCATCGGCTTCGTAACGCTCCATGAAATTCATCCGCTTGCGATGTTCTTCGAGCATCATCGGATGGATGAGCGTGCCATTCTCGTCATAAGCGAGCCGTTCGATGACCGCGAACCGCGCGCGCGCCATCGCGGCTTCGGCGGCGGGCATCGACATTTTGGCGGGCGGGTCGGTATCGACCGGATTCACCGCGCGGATGAGCATGCCGAGGCTCGACCCCTGCGCGACGACGGTCGCGAAGATGACGGCGAAGGCACAGATCAGCATCAGGTCGCGGCCGGGCATGTCGACGGGGAGGGTCAACGGCACCGCCAGCGTCACCACGCCGCGCATACCCGCCCAGCTCAGCACCGTCGCCTGCCGCCAGCCCAGGGGCCGCGCGCGTTCCAGCCCCAGCTTGCGGGCAGCGCCCAGAATCGCCTCCGACCCGAAAATCCAGATAAAGCGCGCGATCGTGACGGTGATCACGACCGCCGCGATCACGATGGTCCACGAAAGCGGCATCGCCTCGATCCCGCCGATCCGCTCGATCGCACCGCGCAGCGAAAAGCCGATCAGGATGAAAACGAGCGCTTCGAGCACAAACACCATGATGAACCACGCGGAGTTGGCGCGGAGGCGGACGTCGGCGGACAAGATCTCGTGCTGGTACCAGCCCATCGCGAGCCCTGCGGTCACGGTTGCGATGACGCCCGACACATGCACGGCCTCACCGGCAATATAGGCCGCCCAGCAGAGCAGGATCGTGATCAGCATGACGAGCATGCGGTCCTTGAGGCGCCTGGCGAGAAAGATCCAGCCCGCCGCGACCAGCGCGCCGACGATCACCCCGCCGATCGCGACGAAGGCGAAGCTTTGCACGGCTTCGCCGGTGTGGAACACCCCGCTGAGCGTCGCGGCGACCGCGAAGCGGAAGAGGATCAGGCCGGTCGCATCGTTGAGCAGGCTTTCGCCTTCGAGCAGCGCTTCCAGCCGCCGCGGCAAATGGACGCCTTTCAGCACCGCGCGCGCCGACACCGCGTCGGGCGGCGAGACGATCGCGCCGAGCGCGAAGCAGGCCGCCCAGGGAAGTTCGGGCAGGATCATATGCACGACCACGCCGACGACGAGCGTCGTGAACACCACCGCACCGACGGCAAGCGACAGGATGCCGGGAAGATGACGGCGAAAGCGGCCGAGCGCGGTAAAATAGGCGCCGTCCATCAGCAGCGGTGGCAGGAACAGGACGAGTGCGAGTTCGGGATCGAGCGAGATCTGGGGCAAACCCGGGATGAAGGCGAGGCCGCCGCCGCCGACAAGGAGCGCGGTCGCGGGCGGCCAGCGCAGCTTCAGGGCGAGCCAGTGCAGACCGATGACAAGCGCGAGCAGCCCGAGGACGAGTTCGAAGGCTTCGACAGCGTGCATCGGATCAGGCCCGATCCATGCTGAATTTAAACAATGATGTCATCTTGAGGCCCCGCGTTTCGTCCAGTCCCACGACGCCGTTTGTGACGGCGTTTGCGTTCGCGATCAATGCTGGAGATCGTGCAGGCTCAAAAGCCCGGGAGCCTTCGCGACGAAATTCGGCCGGCGCAAACCGCGGCAGACTCAAGAATGCGAAAGGAGGAACCTTTATCCCCCGCCCGCCGCGCCCGGCAGCTGCGACGGGGGATGAGGTTCGTTGTGCACAGGAGAACATTAGGGGAACAAATTTGATCCGTCAACCTGTTTCTTGCGGTTTTTCAACCAAGCCCCGCGTTTGGTTGACGTGAACGTCAATCAGGGTCAATGCATAGGAAACGAAGGAAAGGGATCATGATGGCGGAGCAACCGAAGTTCGACCTGACGGGACGCGTGGCGCTGGTGACCGGGGCCTCCTCGGGCCTCGGCGCGGGCTTTGCCAAAGCGCTGGCGGCGGCGGGGGCGAAGGTCGTGCTCGCCGCGCGCCGTGCCGACAAGCTTGCCGAGCAGGTGGCGGCGATCGAGGCTGCTGGCGGGCAGGCGATGGCCGTCAGCATGGACGTGACCGATGAAGCTTCGACGATCGCCGCCTATGATGCTGCCGAGGCCGCGTTCGGCACGGTCGACACGATCGTCGCCAACGCCGGCGTCGCGACCGAGAAGATGGCGATGAGCCTGTCGGTCGAAGACGTCGATTTCCTGCTCGCCGCCAATGTCCGCGGCGTCTTCCTGACGGCGAACGAGGGTGCAAAGCGCTTGGACAAGGCGGGCAGCCGCGAGAGGCAGCATGGCCGCATCGTCCTGATCGGCTCGATCACCGCCGAAAAGGTCTTTCCCGCGACATCGGTCTATGGCGCGACCAAGGCGGCGGTACGCCATCTCGGAAAAGCACTGGCGCGCGAATGGGCGCGGCGCGGGATCAGCGTCAACGTGATCCAGCCCGGCTATTTCGAATCCGAAATGACCGCCGACCTGTTCGAAAGCGATACCGGCGCGGCAATGGTGAAGAGCTTTCCGCGCCAGCGCATGCGCCCCGCGACCGACCTGCATGCGCCGCTCTTGATGCTCTGCTCCGACGCCGCGCTCGGCATCACCGGCAGCGTGATCACCGTCGACGACGGGCAGACGCTGTGAGCGAGCTGCTGATCGAGGCGCGCGGGGCGGTCGAGATCGCCACGCTCAACCGCCCCGAACGGCTCAATGCGCTGAACGAGACGCTGGTCGACGCGCTTAACGCTTATTTTGGTGGGCTGGCGGATCGTCCCGAGGTCCGCGTCGTCGTCCTGCGCGGTGCGGGGCGCGGCTTTTGTGCCGGGCTCGACATCCAGGAAGACCGGTCGTCGAGCGACGAGACGCCGGTGCTCCGTACGCTGCGCACGCAGACGCGCATCGGCAATATCTATCGCAAGATGCGCGCCTGTCCGCAGCCGATCGTCGCGCTAGGCCATGGCGCCGCGTGCGGCGGCGGGCTGTCGCTGCTGCTCGCCTCCGACGTGCGTTATGCGGCGCCGTCGTTCAAGGCGAACGCTGCCTATATCCGCATCGGCCTCGGCGGGTGCGACATGGCGTCGAGCTATTTCCTGCCACGCCTCGTCGGCGCGAGCCTCGCGTCCGAGATGATCCTGACCGGCCGTTTCATCGACGCCGGGCGCGCGCTGCGCGCGGGCCTCGTCAGCGAGATCGTCGACGAGGACGCGTTGCTCGATCGCGGCCTCGCGCTCGCCGACGAGATGCTGGCGACCTCGCCTTATGGTTTGCGGTTGTCGAAACAGGCGCTCAACCTCAACATCGACGCGCCCGGCCTCGACGCCGCGATGGCGATCGAGGACCGTCAGCAGGTGATCCTTTCGGCGACCGAAGACCATCGCGAGGCGCTCGCGGCCTTCCTCGAAAAGCGCCCTCCGGCGTATCGCGAACGTTAAGGTTGAAGGCCGCGGCATCGCGCCCATTGACTCCAAAATATATTGACATAGTAAGTGCCATATCCCGAGGGGGTGGGAGTGATGGCAGTGCGCAGGAGGACCACTAAATGCCGGGTCGCTTAGGCGGGTCCCGGCGTGCTGCCATCATCATAACAGGCGCGCTGATCGCGATGGGGCCTGTGCGGGCGCAGCCTGCCGTGCCGGCGCCAAAGCATCCCAATATCGTCATCCTGCTTGCCGACGACTGGGGTTTTTCGGACGTCGGCTCCTTTGGTTCCGAAATCGCGACCCCGAACATCGACGCGCTTGCGCACGCGGGAATGCGCTTCTCCAATTTCCATGTCGCCGGATCCTGTTCGCCGACGCGCGCGATGCTCCAGACGGGGGTGATGAATCACCGTAACGGCCTCGGCAACATGCCCGAGACGATCCCCGACCAGCATCGCGGCAAGCCCGGATACGATACGGTGATGAACCTGCGCGTCGTGACGATCGCACAGCTTTTGAAGGCGTCGGGCTATCGCACTTACCTGACCGGCAAATGGCATCTCGGCAGCGATGCGAAGCGTCTGCCGCACGCGCGCGGCTATGACCGCGCCTACAGCCTCGCCGACGCCGGCGCCGACAATTTCGAGCAGCGCCCGATCGAGGGTATGTACGACAGCGCCGCGTGGACGGAGAACGGCAAGCCTGCGATCTTGCCCAAGAATTACTATTCGTCGCATTTCGTGGTGCAGCGGATGATCGACTATATCGAGGCGGATCGGAAGAGCGGCAGACCCTTCCTCGCGTCGATTAACTTCCTTGCCAACCATATCCCGGTGCAGGCGCCCGACAGCGACATCGCGCGCTATTCGGCGATGTACAGGGACGGCTGGACGGCGCTGCGTGAAGCGCGGGCGAAGCGCGCGGCGGCGCTTGGTATCATGCCCGCCGGCGTGCCGATCATAACGATGGCGACGACCCCCGACTGGAAAAAGCTGGGCGCCGACGAACGCGCCGCCGCGGTGCGCGTGATGCAGGCCTATGGCGGGATGGCGACCGCGATGGACCGCGAGGTCGGGCGGCTCGTCGCGCACCTCAAGGCCACGGGCGATTATGAGAACACGATTTTCGTCTTCCTGTCGGACAATGGCGCCGAGCCGACCAACCCGTTCGGCAGCCTGCGTAACCGGCTGTTCCTTGACATGCAATACGACCTTGCCATGGCAAACATCGGCCGCCGCGGCAGCTTCGCAGCGATCGGGCCGGGCTGGGCAAGCGCTGCGGCATCGCCTTTGTCGGGGTATAAATTCACCGCGTCCGAAGGGGGGCTTCGCGTTCCGCTGATCATCGCCTGGCCAGGGAATGCGAACATCCGCGCGGGCGCGATCAACGACGGCCTTGCACATGTCACCGACATATTGCCGACGCTGACCGAGCTTGCCGGCGTGTCGGGCCATGGCGGAAGCTGGCAGGGCAAGGCGGTCGAGCCCGTCACCGGGCGCAGCCTTGTGCCGATGCTGCAGGGCGGAGCGGGCAGCGTCCACGGCGATGCGCCGCTCGGCTATGAACTGTCGGGTAATTCGGCGCTGTTTCGCGGCGATCACAAGCTGGTGCGCAACCTTGCGCCGACCGGGGACGGCAAGTGGCGGCTTTATAATCTCAAGACCGATCCGGGCGAGACACACGATCTTGCCACAGCCGAGCCCGACCGCTTCGCAGCGATGATGGCCGACTATCGCGCCTATGCGAAGGCGAATGGCGTGCTCGATATGCCCGCGGGTTACACCGCCGACGAACAGATCAACCGCTATGCCTTCGAACGTCAGGGCAAGCCGCGGCTCATCCGCCTCGGCCTGTGGGTCGGCGGAATCGCCGTGCTGTTGTCAGCCCTTGTCTGGAATTGGCGTCGCCGGCGCCGGGCGCGCCGTGTCGATCAGGCGAAATCCGATATGGTCGGTGCCTAGGCTGCGTTCCTGAAACTGGCGCGCGGCAGGACGGTAACGCGCGCAATAATTGGCGGCGCAGAGGAAGCTGCCGCCCTTGATGACATTATTCTCGCCGCCCGCCTTGCTCGTCGTCCATTCCCACACATTGCCGATCAGGTCGTGGACGCCATGACCGTCGGCGGGGAAGCAGGCGACGGGGGCGCGGCTGGTGAAGCCATCAGTGCCCATATCGCGAACGGGGAAGCTGCCCTGATAATAGTTGGCGCGCGGCTTGCCATCCTTGCCGACGGGAACGTTACGATCGGCGCCCCCGGTCGCAGCCGCCAGTTCCCATTGCTCCTCGCTCGGCAGCGCCTTGCCCTTCCATTTGGCATAGGCGAGCGCGTCGTCATAGCCGACCTGCACCACCGGATCGCGGTCGCGTCCCTCGATATTCGTCCCGGACCCGGCAGGATGGCGCCATTCGGCGCCAACCACCCAGCGCCACCAGTTCGGGTTGCCGTCGGTGGGTGCGGTGAACACCGCCGATCCCGGGACCAGCATCTCGGGCGGCGCACCCGGCAGCTTGGGCGGATCCTGCTCGGCGAGTGTCCGGTACCCCGTCGCCTTCACGAATTCGGCGAACTCGGCGTTGGTGACCTCGTGCGTCGACATCCAGAAGCCCGCGACGGTTATGTCGCGCGCCGGGCCTTCCTCGGGCAGATGCGCGTCGGCACCCATCGCGAAGGTCGCACCCGGGATCCACGCATAGTCCGCGCCGGGCATCGCCGGACATTCGGGCGCCTTTGCTTCGGTGACCCTAGCGTCCTTTGCCTCACCGCATGCCGCGAGCGCGCCGAACAGGACCAGCGACAGCAGAACCGGCCCACCGCGCATCAGGCGTCTTCGGCAATCGTCGCCAGTATCGCCTCGACCATCTGGCCCATCACCGTTCCGGCGTCTTCGGCCGGCAGGCTCTGGTCGTGGCGCAGCGTCCGCCAGGTGTGGAACGACAGCGCCGCGCACAGCGCCTCGACCGCGATCCGGTCGGCGAGGATGGGGCCGGGAAGCAGGCGCAGGATCAACTCGCGTTCGAGCATCACGACGCGGCTATATTGTCCCATCAGGAAGGGCGACTGGTACCGCTTGATATTGGCGGCGAGACGAAAGGGCAAAGTCGTCTCGAACACGCGGACGCGGCGGCGGACGAGTTCGCGGACGTTGGCGCGCCAGGGCTGGTCTGGATAGGGCGCCATGACGACCGGCATCACCTGCTCGGTGATCGTCGCCGTGATCACGGCATACAGTGCATCCATGTCGTCGAAATGGCGGAACACGGTGCGCAGCCCGATGCCCGCTTCCTCGGCGACGCGCGCCGCGCTCGGCGACAGGTCGCCCGCGACGATGAGCTCCATCATCGCCTCGACGATGCGCTTGTGGCTCGACCGCCCACGTTCGCGCCGGCCGTCGACCCGTTCGGGGCCGGCCTGTTGCGCGTCGATTTTCCTCAACCCTGTCGCCATGGCGCCCCTGCTGGCCCGGCTTTGCGCCGGGGTCAAACAATCTTGCGTATCGAGCAATATAGTGACACATATAGTGTCAATTGTTTCGGGGCAAGCCGAGAGCATAGGATCGGGGGGGTGGGATGAGGAAAATATGGGTCGCGCTTGGCGTGCTGGCCTTGGCGGGCGCCGGCGGATATTGGGCGTTCGAGGCGAATAAATATCGCATTCCCGGCATGCTTCAGGATTGGAAAGACCCGGTCCAGCCGAACCATGCGGTTGTGTGGCAGCAGGGGCCCGCAACGGCGCCGGAGGGCAAGCGTCCGCCGAACATCATCCTGATTGTCGCCGACGACCTTGGCTATAACGACATCAGCCTCAACGGTGGCGGGGTCGCGGGGGGGATCGTCAAGACGCCGAACATCGACGCGCTCGCGCGCGAGGGGGTCAATTTCACCACCGCCTATGCCGCGAATGCGACCTGCTCGCCGTCGCGCGCGGCGATGATGACGGGGCGCTACGCGACACGCTTCGGCTTCGAATATACCGCGGTGCCGGTGCAGTTTTCGGAAAATCTCGCGCATGGCGAGGGCGTCGGCCCGCACCGCGCGATCTTCCACAAGGAACTGATCACCCCCGATATTCCCGATTATCCCGACATGGGCGTGCCCGCGAGCGAGGTGACGATCGCCGAGGCGGTGAAGGCGGCGGGCTATCACACGCTCCACATCGGCAAATGGCATCTCGGCGAGGCGCCGAAGCTGCAGCCGCAGGCGCAGGGTTTCGACGAAAGCCTTGCGGTGCTCGGCGGCGCAGCGATGTTCCTGCCCGAGGATGACCCGGACACGGTCAACGCCAAGCTTGCGTGGGATCCGATCGACCGCTTCATCTGGGCGAATCTGCGCCACGCCGTGACCTTCAACGGCAGCAAGCGTTTCCATCCCAGGGGCCATATGACCGACTATTTCGCCGACGAGGCGATCAAGGCGATCGAGGCGAACAGGAACCGCCCCTTCTTTATGTACCTCGCGTTCAACGCACCGCACACGCCGTTGCAGGCGACCAGGGCCGACTACGACAAATTCCCCGAGATCAAGGATCACAAGACGCGCGTTTATGGCGCGATGATCGCGCAACTCGACCGCCGCATCGGCGACGTGATGGCCAAGCTCAAACAGGCCGGGATCGACGACAACACGCTCGTCATTTTTACCAGCGACAATGGCGGGGCCTGGTACAACGGGATGCCCGATCTCAACGCGCCCTATCGCGGGTGGAAGGCGACCTTTTTCGAAGGCGGCATCCGCACGCCCTTTTTCATGCGCTGGCCGGGCGGAATCGCGCCGGGAACGCGGCGTGCCGACGTCACGGGCCATCTCGACATCTTTTCGACGATTGCCGCCGCTGCGGGCGCCAAGCTGCCCGGCGACCGGACGATCGACAGCGAGGACATACTGGCTGGTCCTGCCAAGCGGCCGGCGATGTACTGGCGCTCGGGCGACTATCGCGCGGTGCGCGCGGGCGACTGGAAGCTGCAGGTGACGAAGCGCCCCGAAAAGGCGCGCCTCTACAATCTTGCTTCCGATCCGACCGAGCGCCACGATCTTGCCACCAGCGATCCGCAGCGCGTGGCCCAGCTCCGCGCGATGATCGAGGCGCAGAACAAGGGCATGGCGAAACCGATCTGGCCCGGCCTCGTTGAAGGGCCGGTACGCATCGACGTGCCGCTCGATGCGCCGTGGAAGGACGGACAGGACTATATCTACTGGACGAACTAGACCCTAGCGTTCGACCTTCGTTGCTAGGATCACCGACGTGGTTGTCCGCTCGACCCCGTCGAGCAGCCCGATCTCGTCGATCAGCTCGTTGAGCTGGACGCCGTCCTCGGCTTCGAGCATCGCGATGATGTCATATTCGCCGCTGATCGCATGGATCGCCTGCACCAGCGGCAGCGCCGCGAGTGCCTGTTCGACCTCGCGGTGAAAGCGCGGCAGCGTCTTGATCATCATATGCGCGCGCACCCGGCTCGCCGTGAAGGCGTGGCCGAGGCGCACCGTATAGCCGGCGACGACCTTCTCTTCCTCGAGCCGCGCGAGCCGCGAATAGATTGCGCCGCGCGAGATGCCGAGTTCCTTGGCGAGCTGCGCGATCGTCTGCCGCGCGTCATCGCGCAGCAGCGTGAGCAGGCGTTCGTCGATCTCGTCGAGATTGACGCCGGGCTGCGCCATCAGTCGGCCAGCTTTTCGTCGGCGAAAATCGCGGTCTGCGGCGCGCTCCCGGCCATGATGCGGCCCCGGTACATGCCGAGATCGTTGATCGCAAAGGCGGGGCGTCCGTCGGGGCCCATCGCGATCAGCCCGCCGTCGCCGCCGATCGCGCCGACCGCCAGGATCGTCTCCTGCGCAGCGTCCTTCAGGCTCTCGCCCTTCCACGCGACACGGTCGCACACCTGTCGCGCGGCGCTTTCGCGGATGAAATATTCGCCCGACCCGGTCGCCGACACCGCGCATTGGCCGTTTTTGGCATAGGTGCCCGCACCGATGATCGGCGAATCGCCGATGCGGCCCCAGCGCTTGCCGGTCATCCCGCCGGTCGAGGTCGCGGCGGCGAGGTTGCCGTCGGCATCGAGCGCAACCGCGCCAACGGTGCCGAACAGATGCGTCGGGTCGACCGCCGCTTGCTGCTTCGCGCGCCATGCCACTAATTGCTGCCAGCGCTCCTCGGTGCGGAACCACGCGGGGTCGACCTGTTCGAGCCCGCGTTCGAGCGAGAAGCGGTCGGCGCCGTCGCGTGCGAGCATCACGTGCGGGCTGTTGTCCATCACTGCGCGCGCGAGGTCGATCGGGTGGCGCGTGCGCGTGACCCCGGCGACCGCGCCGGCCTTTTGTGTCTTGCCGTCCATGATCGCGGCGTCGAGTTCATTCCTGCCCTCGGCCGTGAACACCGCGCCGCGCCCGGCGTTGAAGAGCGGATTGTCCTCGAGCACGCGCACCGCCGCGGCGACGGCGTCGAGCGCGGCGCCGCCCTTGTCGAGCACCGCGCTGCCCGTGCGCAACGCTTCGTCGAGCCCGGCGCGATAGGCCTTCTCCTTTTCGGGCGAGAGCGTCTTGCGCTCGATCACGCCCGCACCGCCGTGGATCGCCAGCGACCAGCGCGGCACTTCGACGATTTCGCCGGCGCGCGCGGCATAGCTGCGTATGAAGACCGGGGCGTCGACCTGCCCCGAAGGCAGGTGGAGCACGGATCCGGGGCCGACGCCGGTCACCTTGACGCGCGGCGCGTCGAGCGGACCGCGTGTCGAGAGGCCGTGGAGGCCTGCGCCGTCGACGACCCACGCATAGCCATCGGGCTCGGTCGCATGGATGCGCGCGGTGCCGTCGGGCTCGACCGCGAGCGCCGCGCTCTCGTCGACGCCGAGACCGAGCATCGCGGGCTCGCTCGCTGCACGCCCGACTTGCGCCTTGGCGACGAAGGCGAAGAGGCGGCCGAGCCGCTCGCGTTCCTTGAAATGCGTGTCGGTGACGATGCCCTTGAGCAGCGCAAAATGCAGGAAGTCGCCCTCGATCGTGTTCGCGGGGCCGAAGGGATCGGCGAGCGCCTCGGGGCTGCGGATGCTGCCGTCGTCCATCGCGCCGTAGAGTTTTTCGCCCTGAATCGCGAGGCCGGCACTGGTTCCGGCGAGCGGCTTGCCCGCCGCGACATGCGCATTGAGGATATCGCCGACCGGGGTGCCGCGCCAATAGCGGACGTAGCGTGCCTGATCGCCGCCCGCGATGAAGATGCCGTCAGCCTTCTTCAGCCGGTCGAGGATCTTCTTGTTCGTTGCCTGCGAGCGCGCGTGGAAGACGAAGATTTCGGTAGACTGGATACCGCCGATTTCGTCGAAGAATTCCTTGCCGATTTCCTTGCCATAGGATGCGCTGATCACGACGATATGGCCGTTCCCGGCTTTGCCGAAAAACCATTTCATTGCATCGACATTGCGGTCGCCGCCGCCCATCAACAGCAGTCCGCCTGACACGGGGCCGGGCGTCGGCGTGTTCAATTTGCCGAAGACATAATGCTCGTAGGGCTTTTCCCTGGCTTCCTTTGCGGTGGCAGGCGCGAGAGACATCCCCAGCACGGCGAGCAGCAACCAAAATCCCCGCACGATCGAATGCAACATCCGGCTCCCTTCCGCCAACCCTTCAAAGGCCGGATGTTACATAATGACCACAGGAAAAGACAATATGATTTCCGATAATGTCATTGTGATTGAAATTATCGATGTTTTCTGGTCGAGTATACGAAACAGGGAGCGACGGGCGCGTGGGGTTTGATTCGCGCCCGAACCAAAACAGGGGCTATAAAATGACGAATTTCGGGAAGCGGTCGTTTCGGATTTTTCTGGGGATCACGGCCTGCGTGCCCGCGTTGGCATCGCCGGCACTCGCACAGGATAGCGACGGCGCCGAACAGGAAATCATCGTCACCGGATCGCGCATCCCGACGATCCGCGACCAAGGACCGTCGCCGGTCACGACGATCGATTCGGACACGATCCGCGCCAACGGCTATACCAGCGTTCCCGAATTGCTCGCCGCGATGACGCAGAACAGCGGCGAGACGCAGAGCCCGCAGTCGGGCAGCAGCGCCGACTTCACGCCGGGCGCGCAGCAGGTCGACCTTCGCGGCCTCGGCCCCAATCACACGCTGGTGCTGGTCAACGGCCGCCGCATCGCCGATTTCCCGCTGCCCTATATCGGACGCAGCAATTTCACCGACATCTCGAACATCCCCGTCAGCCTGATCGACAAGGTCGAAATCCTGAGCGGGGCCGGGTCGGCGATTTACGGGTCGGATGCGATCGCGGGTGTCGTCAACTTCAAGATGAAGGAAAAGCTCGACGGCATCACGCTCGATTATCGTCACGGCCGCACCGAGCATGGCGGTGGCATGTCGCATCGCATCACGGCAACGGGGGGCTGGTCGTCGGGACGCTTCAACATCGTCGGTGGCGTCGAATATCTCGATCAGCGTCCGCTGTGGGCCTATGACCGGAGTATTCAGGACAGCACCACTGACAGCCCGGTCGCATCGACCGCGATCGCGCGGAGAACCTTTTATCGCGCCAATGAGGACGTCGACTATCTCTCGCCGCCCGACGGCGCATGCGATGCGCTGTCCTACCTGAACCGCGGATCGGTTTTTCTGGCGAACCGCCCGCGCTATGGCGATTATTGTGGCAGCGAGGCCTCGGTGGCCTATGGCACGATCATTTCGGGCCGCAAGGGTTTCAACAGCTTCGGCACCCTGTCGTACGAACTGTCGGACAATGCGAAGCTGTTCACCGACTTCCAGTTCGGAATCAGCAAGGTCCGGCTGATGTACGACGTGACGAGCTGGGCGTTCGAGCAGTCATCGAGTAGCGCCAACAACGAGTTTTTCAACGAATATACCGATCAGGTCGAGGATTGGGGCCGTCAGTTCACGCCGGAAGAAACCGGCGGGTTCGAGATGCAGCGCAGCAAGCAGACGACCTACAGCATCACGCCCGGAATCCGGGGCAATTTCGGCAAGAGCTGGAATTATGAGCTGTCGTTCAACTACAGCCGTTATCAGTCGGTCGTCCGCTGGCCGCAGATTATCGCAAGCAAGGCGAATGCCCTTTTCCTAGGTACGCAAAATGGCGTTGATGAAGTGGGTCGCCCGATCTTCAATGCCAATCCGGAGCGGCTTTACCAGGCGCTGACCCGCGCCGAATATGAGAGCATCTCGGCCGACACGGTTTATCGTCCCTATAGCTGGACGAACAATTTGCAGGCGACGCTGACCAACGGCGAATTGTTCGAACTGCCCGCCGGGCCAGTCGGTTTCGCGGCGGTCGTCGAATATGGCAAGCAGGGTTACAATCTCCGTCCCGATCCACTGGCGCTCACCGATTATTATTACAGCTGGAAGGACAGCGACGGCAAAGGCAAGCGCAGCCATGCCGCGATTGGCGGTGAAGTGCGCGTCCCACTGCTGGATTTCGTGAGCGTGACGGGGGCCGGGCGCTATGACCATTTCCGCTTCGGCGGCGGCAGCACCGGCAAGTTTACCTACAATGGCGGGCTTGAGGTTCGTCCGTTGGACAGCCTGTTGTTCCGCGCGGCCTATGGTACGGCTTTCCGCGCGCCCGATCTCCACTATGTGTTCACGGGCCCCGGCAATATCGAGGGCGACGTCAACGACTACCGGCTCTGCGCCGAGAGCGAGCAGGAGCTTGAGGATTGCGATTACGCCGATATCGGTGTGGTCGTGAACCGCAACGGCAACCGCGATCTGAAATCGGAGACCGGCCGCACGCTGACCGCAGGCCTCGTCTTCTCGCCGTCGAGCCGGCTGCATGTGTCGGTCGATTATTTCCGCGTCACGCTCGACAATCAGGTGGACGATCTGAGCATCGATACACTCGCGCGTACCGAAGCTGACTGCGCGGCGGGCGACCTCGATCCGAGTTCGCCAACCTGCGTCGATGCTTTCGCCCGGATCAAGCGTTTCCCGGCCAATGTCCAGAACGGCCGGATCGAATCCATCGCGGTCAATCCGATCAACATCGCCCGCGAAAAGACGAGCGGCATCGACGTTGCCTTCCGCGGGACATTGCCGACCAGCTTCGGCGACTTCACCCTGTCGCTGGCGCATAGTCACGTCTTCAAACACAGTTTTGTACAATATCCTGGCGATCCGGTGATCAACAAGCTGGCGGCGGACAGCGGCTATTATCTGCCGCGCGACAAGTCGAACGGCAGCATCACCTGGGCATCGGGCGGGGCGCAGTTCACCTTCTCGGGCACGCGCCTCGGCAAGCTGCCCAATTATGACGAGGATGCCTTCATCAAGGCGAGCTATCTGTTCAACGCGACGCTGCAATATGATT
>NZ_DASWTD010000177.1:0-6055 GCF_036402335.1 Sphingopyxis sp.
CTCGCCCGCGAATTCATGCCCGACGATCATGGGGACGGGGATGGTCTTCGCCGCCCAGCTATCCCAGTTGTAGATATGGATATCGGTCCCGCAGATCGCGGTCCGCTTGACGCGGATCAGGACATCGTCGGGTCCGGGCTCGGGAACGGGTGCGCGGCTCGACCAGATGCCCTCGCGGGCATGGAGCTTGGCGAGCGCGAACATGTCCGCGGCTCCGGCGGCCTGCGTCTGAACGCTCATCGCGCGGCCTCCAGCTGCTTTGCCGTTAGGGCGAACGCCTCAACCGCCTGATCGATCTGCTGCGGACTATGCGCCGCCGACATCTGGGTCCGGATGCGCGCGAGCCCCTTCGGAACGACAGGGTAGGAAAAGCCGGTGACGAAGATGCCCGCTTCGAGTAGCGCGGCTGCGAATGCCTGCGCGCGCGCCGCGTCGTGAAGCATCACGGGAATGATCGGATGCTCGCCGGGAAGCAGGTCGAACCCCGCTTTTTCCATGCCGGCGCGAAAGCGCCGCGTATTCGCGAAGAGGCGGTCGCGCAGAACGTCGCCCTCGTCCGACCGGGCGATCTCGATGGCCGCGAGCGAGGCACCACATATCGACGGCGCGAGCGCGTTCGAAAACAGGTAGGGACGCGCGCGCTGGCGGAGAAGCGCTACGACCTCGCGGCGGGCGGCGATAAAACCGCCCATCGCACCACCAAGCGCCTTGCCGAACGTACCGGTGATGATATCGACCCGGCCCTCGACGTCGCGGTACGCCGCGGTCCCCCGCCCCTTGGTTCCGAGAAGGCCGGTCGCGTGGCAGTCGTCGACCATCACGAGCGCTTCGTAACGGTCGGCGAGCACGGTGATCGCAGCGAGATTGGCGATTGCCCCGTCCATCGAGAAGACCCCGTCGGTCGCAATCAGGATCGTCCGCGCCCCGCCGTCGCGGGCTTTGCGCAGTCGCTCCTCCAGCTCGCCCATGTCGCCGGTGGCGAAACGCAGGCGCTTCGCCTTGCAGAGCCGGATGCCGTCGATGATCGAGGCATGGTTGAGGCTGTCGGATATGATTGCGTCATCCTCGCCGAGCAGCGGTTCGAAAAGGCCACCATTGGCATCGAATGCCGCGGCAAAGATGATCGCATCCTCGAAGCCGAGATAGGCAGCGATCGATGTCTCGAGTTCGCGGTGTATTTCCTGCGTCCCGCAAATGAAACGCACCGAGGCCAATCCCGCGCCCCAGCGACGCGTCGCATTGACCGCCGCGTCGATCACCCGCTGGTCGGAGGCGAGACCGAGATAGTTATTCGCACAAAGGTTGATCGAAGCGGCTGCGCGGCCGGCTAATGTCACGGCGGCGCCCTGCGGCGACGCCATGATCCGCTCGGGCTTCCACAGGCCTTGGGCCTCGATCGCGGCGATTTCGCCGACGACATATTCATAAAAACGCGATGACATGATTCTCACCTCCCTGACGGAGGCGAGGTACATAATAGTGGACTACATGTCCACTATATTGGAATTTTTACTAGAACAGATTGACGAGCAGCGCCTGGGCGTCGCTTTCGCCATCGTTCGCGATGCAATGCGGAATGTCGGCGGGATAGCGCGCGGTCATGCCTTCGAGCACCTCGCTACGCTCGTCGCCGGCCTCGACGATCAGCCGGCCCGCGATAACGGTAAGATGCTCCATCGAACCGCGCGCATGCGCAGCCGAGCGCAGGACACCGCCGCGTGCGATACGCAGGTCATACCATTCGATGCTGCCGACGCGTTCGGCGGGGCTGAGGATCTTGAGCACGCACAGCCCGTCATCGCTGCGCATTTCCGGAGTAAAGGCCGCACTGGCCAAGGCAATCCGCGGCGACGCCGCGCGCTGCCCGACGCCGAGCAGATCCGCCATTTCGATATGCAGCGCCTCGGCCAGCGCCCACACTGTCGCGACCGTCGGGTTCGCCTGCCCCCGCTCGATCTGCGAGAGCATCGAACGCGAGACGCCCGACATGCGCGCGAGGTCGTCGAGCGTCAGCCCCCGGTCCTTGCGCAACCGTTGCAGATGAGGCCCGAGCGGCGGCGGACCACCGTCTGTCATGCCGGGAGATTCCTGTACCACGTCGCCATCCGCTTTCGATCGTCGAACCCGCCCGAGGCGATAGGCTAGCCGCCAGCCCGGCGGCAACCCCTTTCCGGTTCCACCGTTCGCGGCTAGACCGTAGTCAGGAGCAGGCTGGTTTCGCTGCTGGCAACGCCATCGATCAGTCGCACCTCGCGCAACACCCGGTCGAAGTCCGCAAGACTGGCGGTGCAAATGTCGGCGACCAGATCCCAGTTGCCGTTGGTCGTGTGCAGCGCCCTGATCTCCGAGAACCCCCGTAGTCGCTGGATAACCTGCGTGGTCGACTTGCCCGTGACCTCGATCATCATCACCGCATGAACATTGAAGTCGTCATGGTCGGCGCGCACGCGGACGGTGAAGCCGAGAATCGTTCCGGTGCCGACAAGCCGGTCTAGCCGGTTCTGGATGGTGCCGCGCGCCACCCCCAGCGCGTCGGCGATCTTGGATAACGACGCGCGTCCATCGCCGCGCAGGTGCGCGATGATGCGGCGATCGAGATCGTCGGGAATGAATTTGGCGGATGTCATTGGCCCTCGCCGTGAGGTCTAGGTGGGGTGCGTCATTCCGTCAATTTTAATGATCAAACTGCCCGGTCTGTTGTCATATTTTCTACAGAATTGCCATTTCGACGAAGAACCGAAGTCGATAGCCTTGCCACGAACACTCCAGCCAAGGACCTTCCTATGCCGCCTGCCGCCTCGCCGCTCGCCTATGTGCCGTTCGTCAGCGTCGAGAATATGATGCGCCTCGTCCATCATTTCGGCCTCGAGACCGTCCTCCTCGAACTGACCGAGGCGGTCGAGGCCGACTATCGCCGCTGGGACAGTTTCGAGAAGGCGCCCCGCGTCGCCTCGCACTCTCGCGAGGGCGTCATCGAGCTGATGCCGACGTCCGACGGCGAGGTGTACAGCTTCAAATATGTGAACGGCCATCCGAGCAATACCGCCAAAGGCTTCCAGACGGTCACCGCATTCGGCGTACTCGCTCGGGTGGATACAGGCTATCCGTTGATGCTGACCGAAATGACGTTGCTCACCGCGCTGCGAACTGCCGCGACCTCGGCGATGGCGGCGCGCCATCTTGCTCCGTCCGACGCGAAGGTCATGGCAATGATCGGCAACGGCGCGCAGGCGGAATTCCAGGCGCTGGCGATGAAAGCCGTCATCGGTATCGAAGAAGTGCGCCTCTACGATGTCGATCCGGACGCGACCGCGAAGACGGCGCGAAACCTCGTGCACAGCGGCTTGCGTGTCGTTTCGTGCAAGGCTCCCGAAGAGGCGATCGAGAGCGCCCGCATCATCACGACCTGCACAGCCGACAAGGCCTTTGCGACGATCCTTACCGACAATATGGTCGGATCGGGCATTCACATCAATGCGATCGGCGGCGACTGTCCGGGCAAGACCGAGTTGCATCGAGACATTCTGGCCCGCGCCGCCACCTTCGTCGAGTTCGAGCCGCAGACGCGGATCGAAGGCGAAATCCAGCAGATGGGCGCGGACTATCCCGTGACCGAATTCCGGCAGTTTCTGAACGGCGAAGCGGAAGGCCGCCGCGACGCGGCACAGATCACGCTGTTTGACAGCGTCGGCTTCGCAATCGAGGATTTCTCGGCCCTGCGCTACATCCACGGCAAGCTCGAAGGCACTGATTTCTTTCAGCCGATCGACATGCTCGCCGACCCCGACGATCCGCGCGATCTCTATGGCATGTTGTTGCGCGCGGCCGCGTGACGCGCGGACGGAAGCCGGTACCGAACGCCCGCATCGGGCGACGCCGGCACCGATGAGCCGGACGATGGCAAAGGCCCGTGCGCGCCGCTTGCGCCCTCGGGGAGTAACCTGCTTCCGCCGGCTCCGCCGGGCGGGTCCATGGTCGCGGCGGCGAAAATCAGTATGGTATGCGACGCGCTCGCATAGCCGGGCAACTCACACTAGAACATGATGCTGGCGCCCCTGTAGAGGCCGGCGACACCCGAGCATCGTGATGCGGACGCATGAGTGTCCAGATTCGAACAGTGCACGGCTTGCGCGCTTTAATGTGATCGAGATGAAAGCGGATCGCTTGCGCCCTGGTGAAACCGACCTTGCTCCACGACCGTTCCTTTAGTGTGTAAGGCAAGCTGCCTCACCGACGGACTGCTCCATCTCCCGCTGAGACTGCCATGAGCCATGAGAAAGAAGTTGGGCCGCGGTGGAAACATTCATGCGGATATGGGGGCGCGACGATCGGATCATGCTCCTGCTCCGACACGGATGCCAGAAATGTGGGGGGCTGCCCGACAGCGACACGGCCTTCGCCTTATAAGCACGTGTGTCGGCCAAGGAGGGCGCCACGGAGCGCGACAGGGGAGCCTTCGTCGCACACGCGCAGGCCGATTTGATCGGCAGAAAGCGTAACGGTCACAAGTGGCAGACAACAAGCGCAACGCGGAGACCCTCTCGAGGAAAAAGCCGCGCCCCGCCGTGGATCAGCTCGTCGAGCGGACAGCGCCGGACGCCGGCGGGCGGGCGGGCGCCGCCGCTCCGCGGCGCGGTCAACGGGGGTGCACCACGCCTCGGCAGGGCCCGAAACCGATCGGCACGAAGCCCGGGGCACCGAGCCGGCCTGCGAGGAGGATCTCGTCGCCATCCTCGACGAAGCAGCGCTCCTCGCCGCCGGGCAAAACGACCGGCCGCCGGCCGCCCTCGCCGAGTTCGAGAAGCGACCCGAGGCTCTCGGAGTCCGCTCCCGAAATCGTCCCGGTTCCAAGGAGGTCCCCCGGGCGCAGGTTGCAGCCGTTGACGCTGTGATGCACGACCATCTGGGCCATCGTCCAGTACATATGCGACGCCGCGGTGCGGCTCAACCGGAACGGGGGGTGCCCTTCGGCGCGCATGCGCGCCGTCGAGATCAGCACCTCGAGCGTGGCCGACAGCGCTCCCGAGGACTGGTCCTCCTCATCGAGGAGATAAGGCAGCGGCTGCGGATCGCCTGCCGGGCGCGCGGGCTGGGCGGTACGGAAGGGCGCGAGAGCCTCCGCGGTTATGATCCACGGCGAGACGGTGGTGAGAAAATTCTTGGCGAGGAACGGACCGAGCGGCTGATATTCCCACGCCTGCAGGTCGCGCGCCGACCAGTCGTTGAGCAGACTGATCCCGGCAATCGCGTCGCCGGCGGAGCCGATCGGAATGGGCTCGCCGAGCGCGTTGCCGCTCGCGATCCAGACCCCGAGTTCGAGCTCATAGTCGAGCCGGGCGGTGGGCCCGAAAAGCGGCGCGTCGCGATCGGGAGCGCGGCGCTGCCCGGCGGGGCGGCGGACGGGCGTTCCCGATACCGCGACCGACGAGGCGCGGCCATGGTAACCGATCGGGACATGCTTGTAGTTGGGAAGCAGCGGATTGTCCGGGCGGAAGAGCTTGCCGACATTGGTCGCATGATGGATGCCGACATAGAAATCGCTATAATCGCCGATATTGGCGGGCAGATGCGGCGTGCAGTCTTCGGCGCGATGGAGCATGGGCTCGACGCGCGTGCGATAGGCCTCGTCGGACAACAGCGCCGACACCGCCCGCCGGAGCGCGGTTCGCGGTGCCGCGCCGAGCGCAAGCAGGGCGTTCAGCGACGCGCCCGATCCCGCGAGCGCCGCTGCCTTTGCCGCGCCTTCGAGCAATTCGCTTGCCGCGAGCTCGCCGAGGTCGAGGACAAGGTCGCCGATCGCGATCGCGCCGCGCGCGCCGCCGCCGGGCGGCGCGACCACCCCGAGCGGGAGGTTCTGGACCGGAAAATCCGGATGACCGGCCGCGGATTCCACCCAGCTTTGCCGAGCGGGATCATGCGTTTCATCGATGACCGGGCGTGCCATGATCAGGCGTCCACGACGATCACGCCGCGGCGGATCTGGTCAAGTTCGATCGATTCATAAAGTGCCTGGAAATTTCCGTTGCCGAAACCCTCGTTGCCCTTGCGCTGGATG
>NZ_DASWTD010000178.1:0-23954 GCF_036402335.1 Sphingopyxis sp.
ATAACGGAATTCGAACTGCAGGCCAAAGGTGCGCGGACGCACGCGATACTGCTGGCTGATATCCGTCGGCGGCTGCGTGATGCCGTCCCAGCCGCCGATATTTTCGACGTAGAGCGAAGCGGTCCAGTTATCGGGCGATTCGAGCCCGATGCTGCCGCGCGCGAGCAAGGGCTCGTCGCTAAGGAAATAGCGCGCGGCACCCGAGACGAGCAGGCGCGCCGGAATCTTCGAACGATAGGTCAGCGACCCCGAAAGCAGGCCCTTCAGCCCCGCTTGCCCGACCGGGAAGCGGTAATCGAGGAAGCCGCTCGCCGTATATTCGGGCGAGAAGGCGAGCCGGTCGCCCTTTTGATAAAGGGTGACGGGGCCGCCGGCGGTCTGCGTTATAATCGGGCCCGACAGATCGAGGCCGTTCCAGCTGAAGGTGCCGCCGATGTCGAGGCCTTCGACCGGGTGCGCGGTCAGCGCGAGGTCGGCGCCGAAGCCGCTCGCCTTCGGACCGTTGACCGACGCCGCGAAGACGACGCCGTCGATATCGACGTTGAGGTTCTGCTGGATGTCCTTCCAGTCGATATAATAAACGGCGGCGTCGAAAGTCAGCCCGCCGCCCAGCAGGCTGCCCTTGGCGCCCACCTCATAGTTCGACAGCCGGTCGGCCTTGACCGGGGGAATGCCGGGTGCCGTGCGGATGATCGTCGGGCTCTGGTTGAAGCCGCTGCGGAAGCCCTGCGAGTAGGATGCATAAGCGGTGAACTTGCGGCTCGGCAGCCAGGTGACCACCGCGCGCGGAGTCACCGCGTCGAAGGTGTCGGTGCGGCGCGCGAGCGGCTGTGCCGGGTCACCCGTGGTCGGGGTGAGCTCGATCTGGGTCACGCGGTCCTTGAAATAGCGCAGCCCGCCGGTGACTTCGAGCGTGCCGTCCATGAAGCTGCGCGTGACTTCGCCAAAGGCTGCGAACGAGCGCGACTTGTCCTTGAAGTTGATCGGCGCGGGGAGCACGAACAGCGTCTGGTTCAGAAGGTCGGACGCGTCGCGGTAGAAGCCGCCGACCGACCAGCGCCAGTCGCCGCCACCGGTCGAATTGATCAGCAGTTCCTCGGTGAAGATTTTCGAGCTGATTTCGGTATGAAGCGTCTGGTTGGCGGCGAGATTGGTATAGTCGCGTTCGCTGAGGTTGGTGAATTTGAGGTAGCTGGTCGCGCTCGACACCTCGAACGCGCCGAAGTCGTATCCGAGTTTGGCGCTGAACGCGTCATAGTTCAGCTTTTGCGGCAGCGGCACGGTGGTGAGCTGGTTGCCGTCGTCATTGGCATAGGCGGGCGCGTCCTGATCGATGCGCGAGATCCATGCCGACAGGCCGAAGCTGAAGTCGTCGGTCGGCTGGCCGTTGAGCTTGATGCGGACGTTGCGCGAGCGGCTGTCGTTGGCGTTTTTGACGCCGCGCGCGGGCTGGTCGATCCATCCGCCGGCGCTTTCGAAACCGCCGACGACGCGCAGGCCGAGCTTGTCCTCGACGAGCGGGATATTGACCGCCATGTCGCCGCGATAGCTCTGGTCGCCGCCCTCGGTCGCGGCGACGCCGGCGCGGGTCTTGAGTTCGAAGCGATCGAGGTTGGCATCGTTGGTGAGAACGCGGACGACGCCGTTCAACGCGTTCGCGCCATAAAGCGTGCCCTGCGGCCCGCGCAGCACCTCGATCCGCGACATGTCATAGGCGTTGGTGTCGGGCAGGATCGCCGATTTCACGAGGCCGAATGGAACCGAATCGATATAGAAGGCCGAGGTACTCGATCCGGCGAGGGTCGCGCCGTTCGCGGCGACGCCGCGGATCGTGAGCTGCGTCCCGCCGCCCTGCGGCGAGTTGGTGATCGAGATGCCGGCGACCGAACGCAAGGCTTCGCTGACGCCGCCGCTGGCCTGGGCGTCGAGGTCCTTGCCGCCAAGCGAAGTGATCGAGATGGGCACGTCCTGGAGTCGTTCTTCGCGCTTTTGTGCGGTCACCACGATTTCGTTCGCACCCGCGGCCTCATCGGTTTCGTCGGCGGTCTGCGCGGCGGCGGGCGCCGTCCACAGCAGCGCGGCGAGAACGCCAAGGCCCGATCCAGTCTTCAGCTTGTTACGCATATTATCCCCTTTTGCACGTTTTGTGGATTGTGACGAGAGTGCGAATACCCAGTGAACACATTGTGTATAATCTGTGTAGACAAGTCAAGCGCGGGCGATTAGTCCGGGCCCATCGGCAACGGAGAGGCACGCCATGGAACCGGAAATCACCGTAGAATCAGCAGGAAGCGCGCCAGTCGAAACTTTTCGCGGAGTCGTCTTCCCGTGGCATTGCGATGCGATGGGGCATATGTCGGTGCAGCATCAGGTGCCGTTGCTCGACAATGCGGTCTATCATCTGCTGGGCTTTTTTGGTCCGGTCGCAGGCGAGGTCGACGGCCGCAACGCGGGCTGGGCCGACGTCTCGCACGAGATTCGCTATTTGCACGAACTGGTCGCTGGCGACCTGCTCGTCCTTTCGAGCGGCATCCTGTCGATCGGGCGCACATCGATCCGACATCGGACGATCCTCTCGCGGCGCCCCGATGCGAAACCCTGCACGATATTGGAGGGCGTCACCGTCCGCTTCGACCTCGACGCGCGCCAGGCAATACCCCTGTCCGACCGCGAACGCGCCATCGCGGCGCAGCTGATGCTGCCGGCCGAAACAAACTGAACCAAAGGGAGGCTTTTATGGAACGAGTGCTGGTTACCGGGGCGGGCGACAGCGTCGGCCGGGCGATTGCCGAGCGTTTCCTGCAAATGGGCGCGAAGGTGCATATCTGCGACGTGCGCGGTGATGCCGTTGCCGCGACGCTCGCAGCGAATCCGGGGATGAGCGGCAGCGTCACCGACGTCGGCGTGCGCGCCGAGGTCGACGGGCTGTTCGACGAGGTTCGTGCGAAGGTTGGCGACCTGACAATTCTGGTCAATGTCGTCGGCATGGCGGGCCCGCGCGCCGCGATCGAGGATATCGACGAGGACGAGTGGGACAAGACGATCGCGGTCAACCTGTCGGGCATGTTCTATACGATGAAGCGCGCCGTCCCGATGCTGAAGGCCAACGGCGGCGGATCGATCGTCAATTTTTCGACCTGTTCGACGCGCACCGGCATCCCGTTTCGCGCGCCCTATATCGCGTCGAAGGCGGGGGTCGAAGGACTCACGAAGAACAGCGCGCGCGAACTTGGCCCGTCGGGCATCCGCGTCAACGCGATCCTGCCCGGGATCATCAACAACGACCGCTTCCGCTTCATCGTCCAGCGCAACGTCGATGCGACGGGCCGCAGCTTCGAGGACATCGAGAACGATTATCTCAAATATGTGTCGCTGCGCTGCAAGGTCGAGCTCTCCGAGTTCGCCGACATGGTCGAATTCATCACCTCGGACGCCGGCAGGAAGATCACCGGCGAGATCATCGCCGTCAGCGGCAATATGGAATGGGAAGAATGACGATGAACAAGAAGACGATCCTGACCTGTGCGGTCACCGGCGGCGCGCCGTATAACAAGAAGCATCCGTCGATGCCGGTCACGCCGAAGCAGATCGCCGACGCCTGTATCGAGGCCGCCTCGGCGGGGGCGAGCATCGTCCATATCCACGTCCGCGATCCCGAAACGGGCGAGGGCAACCGCGACCGCGCGCATTTCCGCGAAGTTGTCGACCGCGTCCGTCAGACCGGCACCGACATCGTGCTCAACCTGACGTGCGGGATGGGTGCCTATTTCCTGCCCGATCCCGAAAATGAAGGTCATATGCTGCCGGGCAGCGATGTCGTCGGGGTCGACGAGCGCGTCGCGCACGTCGAGGAACTGTTGCCTGAGATCGCGACGCTCGACATCGTCACCAACAACCAGGTCGAAGGGCCGACCGAATATATCTATTTCAGCCCGACCCACACGCTGCGCGCGATGGCGAAGCGGTTCCAGGCGGCGGGGGTCAAGCCCGAGCTCGAAGTGTTCGGCCCCGGCGACATATTGTTCGGCAACAGACTGGTCGAGGAAGGATTGATCGACGGCCCGCCGATGATGCAGATGGTGCTGGGCGTGCAATGGGCGGCACCGCACGGGGTCGAGACGATCCTGTACCAGAAGGGCCTGATGGCGCCCGGCACGATCTGGGGCGCGTTCGGCATCGGGCGCGAGCAGATGCCGATGCTGGCGCACACGCTGCTGCTCGGCGGCAATATCCGCGTCGGGCTGGAGGATAATCTCTATATGTCGCGCGGCGTCTGGGCGACCAATGGCCAGCTCGTCGAGCGCGCCTATACGCTCGTCAATGCGGTTGGCGGCTATGACGTCGCAACCCCCGCCGAGACGCGCGAGATTTTGAAGCTCAGAACCCCGGGCGCATGACCGAAGCCGCCGCGACGGTTCCCTGGTACGACGCGGCGGCGGTCGCGCGGGCAACGCCGATGCCCGCGCTGATCGCGGCGCTGCGGCGGGCCTTTGCTTCGGGCGGGTATCGCGCGCCGCCGCGGCTCGCCGCCAATATGGACGGCGCGTCGCTGCTTGTCATGCCGGCGTGGAAGCGCGGCGAGCGGATCGGTACGAAGGTCGTGACGGTCGATCCGCAGGTGCGTCCCTCGATCCGGTCGACCTATATGCTCAATGATCGGGCGTCGGACCGGCCGATCGCGCTGATCGATGGCGCCGCGCTCACGCGCCGCCGGACCGCTGCCGCCTCGGCTCTCGCCGCATCGCGGCTTGCGCGGCGCGATTCCGCTATCTTGCTCGTGATCGGCACCGGGGCGCTCAATGCGCCGATTATCGAAGCCTATGCGTCGACCTTCGCCCTGAAACGGATCCTCGTGTGGGGTCGGGACGCCGCGAAAGCCGCAACTGCCGCCGCCGCGGGGCGCGAACAAGGATATCCGGCCGAGGCGGTCGCGACCATCGCGGAAGGGCTGGCCGCCGCCGATATCGTGTCGGCCGCGACGCTTGCGACGACACCGCTGATAAATGGCGCAATGCTGCGTCCGGGCACCCACGTCGACCTGATCGGCGCCTTCCGGCCCGATATGTGCGAGGCCGATGCCGACAGTTTTGCCCAGGCCCGCATTTTCGTCGATACGCGCGAAGGTGCGCTGGAAGAGGCGGGCGACCTGCTCCAGGCGATCGCCGCCGGCGCCATCGCCACGGATGCGATCGAGGCCGATCTCGCGGCGCTTTGTTCGGGCGCGCATCGGGGACGCGGTGACGACCGCGAGGCGATCACGCTATTCAAGTCGGTGGGGACCGCGATCGAGGATCTGGTGACGGCCGAACTCGTCGCGGGGACGGACGCGCCGTGAAGCTGGAGCCGATCGACCGCGCGCTGCTGGCCGGCGAGCATGGCGCCGCCGCCGAACGCGCGATGGCGCTTCTGGCCCGTTATGGCACCGCTTGCGGCGCCGAGCGCTTCATCCCGATCGAGTCCGCGCATATCGACGGATGTCTTTATCACGGGCCATCGAGCATCGATTTCGCGCGGCGCTTCGTCGAGCTGGGCGGCAAGGTTCGTGTCCCGACCACACTCAATGTCGCGGCGGTCGATGTCACCCATCCCGGCTGGCATTGCGGCCCGCCGGAAATCATCGCGGAACAGGAGACGCTGACCCGGCTGCACGAACAACTCGGCTGCCTGCCGACGCTGACCTGCGCGCCCTATCAGCGGATGGCACGCCCGCGGCGCGGCGAACATGTCGCCTGGGCCGAGTCCAACGCGATCGTCTTCATCAATTCGGTGCTCGGCGCGCGCACCGACCGCTATGGCGATTTCACCGACCTTTGCGCCGCGCTGACCGGGCGCGTGCCGCTTGCCGGCCTGCACCGCGACGAAGCGCGGCGTCCCGCCATCGTACTCGAGCTTCCAGCCGCCGAGGCTGCAGGGTTGCCGCGCGATCTCTATTTCGCCGCGACCGGATATGTCGTCGGCCGCCGCGCGCCCGGTATCGTGCCCTATCTGCGCGGATTGCCGCTCGATGCGAGCGAGGATGAGTTGAAGGCACTCGGGGCGACCGGGGCATCGTCGGGCGCCCTCGCGCTGTTCCACGCCGAGGGGGTGACGCCCGAAGCCGCCGACATGCCGACGGCGGGGGTGCCGGTCGAAACGGTGTCGCGGGCCGAAATCCACGCCGCGGTCGCATCGTTGTGCCGCGCGGTCGAGGGCGAGGCGGTCGCGGCGGTCTGCCTGGGCACGCCGCATTATTCGGTCCATGAATTCGTTTTGCTCAACAAGGCCGTGGACGGGCGCCGCCGCTCTGCGGCAACCGAAATTTATGTGTCGACCTCGCGCGAGATCGCGGCGACGGTCGCGAGCGACAGCGCGTTTGACGCCCTGCGCGCTTTTGGTGTGCATATCGTCGTCGATACCTGCACCTATCTGGCGCCGGTCGTCCGCGAGGCTTCGGGATTGATCCTCACGACGTCGGGCAAATACGCCCATTACGGCCCCGGCAATCTGGGGCGCCGCGTCGCGCTGATGACGCTCGAGCGCTGCATCCGGTCGGCCGAGACGGGAAAGGTGGCGGCGCAATGCTGATCCGCGGAAACGCCTTGATCGAAGGGATGGCGAGCGCGACGCTCCTGAAGCTTACCGACCCGCTGAGCCTGTGGGGCGGTGTCGACCTGCAAACCGGCCGCATCGTCGACGCCTCGCATCCGCAGCGGGGTGCGGTGCTGGACAATCGCCTGCTCGCGATGCCGGGAAGCCGGGGGTCTTCATCCTCCTCGAGCGCGCTGGTCGAACTCGCGAGGGCGAAACGCGCACCGGCCGGCGTGATCACCACGCGCGCCGATCCGATCCTCACCATCGGTGCGCTCGTTGCCGATGATCTTTATGGCACGTCCATCCCGATCCTGATCCTGTCCGACGAAGATTTCGCAAGGCTGCCGTGCGGGGTGGTGGGGCATCTCTGGTGCGAGACCGGTCGGGCGGTGCTGACGGTTCCAGGCGATCGGCCAGTCCAGTTCTCCGGGCTTTCGGTGTAGATCGCAAACGGGATTTGAAACCCGACCGTCCGAAAACGCTAACCAACGTCAGTTTTATGGATCAGGTCTCATCGGCGAGCGCGATGCGCTGCCGGATTGCGAGGGTGAATCCCGCGGTCGCACAGAGGCCGCTGATGAAGGGAAGCATGCGTGCGCCGTCAAAAGTCCGGGTTGGTCGTGATCGATCGGAGACCTGTCTCTGCCGACGCCGCGGGCGCCTCCATGGCGACGAGCATCTGACCAAAGGCGACGGCAGCCGGGGATGCCACGCCGCGCCCGCGGATCAGCATGAAATCGGCGCTGGGCAAAGCCGGGAGTCCATATTCACCATCGAGTACGCGCAAACCGGGCTCCACGTCGCTGCGCATCAGCACGGCCACGGCCAGCCCGGACCGTACCGCTGCCCGGAGGCCTTGTTCACTTGGCGAGGTAAAGGCGATGTGCCAGCCGATCGATGTCGCCTCCAGTGCGGCAACCCCCACCAGCCTGTTGATGCAATTCGGAGGATGGAAGGCAAGCGGCAGCGATGCGCCCTCCGAAAGCAGGAAATTGTCGGCCGCGACCCAGGCGAAGTCCGCCCGTCGCAGCGGGATGCCGCCATTCTCGCCGCCCGCGGTGGAAAGCACGACGGCAAGGTCCAGTTCCTCGGCTGCTATCATCGTGCTGAGGTCCAGATAGGTGCTCACATGAACATCGAGCCGCACGGCAGGAAAAGCGCGCGAAAACTGGCAGAGCAGCGCCGGCAATCGCTCGCCCATGAAAGCTTCCGGTGCGCCAAAGCGCACGACCCCCGTTACCGGAGAGGGGCGGAAGCGTTGTGCGAGCGCGTCCAGTCCGGTGAGGATCTGACGAGCGTGCAGCAGAAAGTCTTCGCCGTCATGCGTCAGGGTCAACCGGCGCGTCGTACGACGGATCAGCGCCCGGCCAATCTGTTCTTCGAGTCGCCGAATCTGGTGGCTCACCGCGGGCTGGGTGAGGCTCAACCGCCGCGCCGCACGCGTGAAGCCGCCCGTCTCGCTGACCGCCACAAACGCGCGCAGAAGTACCGGATCAATGTCCATCGCACTCTACTAATAATGAAGCTTTATGAATTCCAGAAAATAAAATCATTTCTGTTATCATTCGTTCGTCCCCAGATAGCGCACCTGCCGGGCAGACACGCCCGGATATGTGAAAGGTGCCGCCCATGTCTCTTCACCATGCCGGAAAAAACAGGTTGGCCTTACTCGCGGTGTGCCTTGGCGCCCTGATGTTCGGCCTTGAGATTACAAGTGTTCCTGTGATCCTCCCGAGCCTGGAAGAGGCCCTTCATGGCGACTTCCAGGAGCTCCAGTGGGTCATGAACGCCTATACGCTTGCCTGCACGACCGTGCTGATGGCGACGGGTACGCTGGCTGACCGCTTTGGCCGCAAGCGCATCTTCATAATCAGCGTGGCCGCCTTTGGTACGACCTCGGTGCTTTGCGGCCTCGCCGACAACATGGCGCTCCTCATCGCGGGTCGGTTGCTGCAGGGGCTTGCCGGTGGGGCGATGCTGATCTGCTCGATCGCGCTTCTCTCGCACCAGTTTCAGGATGCACGCGATCGTAGTCGCGCTTTCGCAACCTGGGGCGTCGTCTCGGGAATCGGCCTCGGTTTCGGTCCGCTTGTCGGGAGCGCGATTATCGCGTTGGCAGGCTGGGAATGGATATTCCTTGTCCATCTTCCACTCGCACTTCTGACCCTGGTGATCGCCGCCGGCACCATAAGTGAATCTCGCGACCCGGATGCCAGTCGCCTCGACCTGGCGGGCATTCTGACCCTCTCGCTGGCTGTATTCGGCCTTGTCTATGTGATCACGCAGGGGAGTGCGCTTGGTTTGACCGGCTCAATTGCGATCGCTGCCGGCACGCTCGTTTGTTTCGCCGCGTTCCTGTTTGCCGAACAGCGGCAAGCGCATCCGATGTTCGATTTTGCGGTCTTTCGAAACCGCAGTTTCTCCGGGGCTATCCTCGGCTGCATTGCAATGAACATCAGTTACTGGCCGTTCATGATCTATCTGCCGATCTACCTTCAGATCGGCCTCCGGTACGATACGCTCAGTACCGGCCTGTGCCTGCTTGCATACACATTGCCCGCCCTGATCTTTCCACCCCTGGGCGAGCGCATGTCCCTGCGATACGGGCCCGGAGTCGTCATTCCGTTCGGTCTCGCCACGATCGGACTCGGCTTTATGGCAATGAAACTCGGGAGCATTGCGGCACAACCGGGTTGGCTGACAATGTTACCCGGCCTGCTTCTTGCGGGCATCGGGATCGGCATTACCAATACACCGGTGACCAATACCACGACGGCGTCCGTTGCCCCGAACCGCGCCGGTATGGCGTCGGGCATCGACATGAGTGCGCGGCTGATCACGCTGGCCGTGAACATCGCGCTCATGGGCATATTGCTGGTCGAAGGGATCGCCTCCACGCTGCAACGCGTCGCCCCGAAGGGTGTCGAGCTTGCTCAACTGCGGGCCGCAGCGGAAACAATCGCGGCTGGCAATGCGGAAACACTCACGGCAGGTCACGCGCTTATCGGTTCGCTGCCGGAAGAGCATCTGCAGCATGGGCTGATCGCCGGTTTCGGCCTCGTCATGGTCTATGGAGGCGCGGGGGCGTGGATTCTGGCAATATTGAGCCTCATCCTCTTCGGGCCGGGGCGAGCGATGACAAGAACCTGGCGCGCGTGATCATGATGCGGCGCCCAACTGGCCGGCGAGGCGTCGGCCGGGTCCAGCGTCAGCGATCGCGAGCCATTCAGGATGGTTTGTGCCCCGCCGTCGTCCTTTTTCCGGGAAAGCTTGCCCATTACAGCATATTATGGTCTGCCTGTCGCCCGGCGTGAGCACCTAGCGCCTGCCAGCGGATGTCGAGAGGACGAATGCGAAAAACCGGAAGCCGCTGGCTGCTCGCCGCGCTGTGCGCCGGCACGCTGGGCGGCTGTGCGTCAATAACGGCGCCCGAGGTGCCGCAGGCAAGGGTGGCTGTGCCGGAAGCGTGGTCGGTCGAGGCCGGTGCCGACCCGGCGGCAAGCGGGTCCTACTGGACTCGGCTGCACGATCCGCTGATCGACCAGCATGTCGAGCGCGCGCTCGAAAACAACCGCGACCTCGCGCAGGCGATCGCGCGTGTCGCGCAGGCCCGCGCCGGCGTTCGGTCGGCGCGCGCGAGCTATTTTCCGCAGGTCACTGCGTCGGGCGGCGTCGGGCGCGACGTCGGCGACCTTGCCGACGATCGGCTGCAATTTTCGCTGGGCGCCGACGCGCAGTGGGAGATCGACCTGTTCGGGCGGATCGGCAACGACGTGGCGGCATCGCGCGCCGACCTTGCCGCGGCGGGCTATGGCCTCGCCGATCTGCGGCGGCTGATCGCCGGGCAGGTTGCGCAAGCAACGGTCTCGGCGCGCGCGCTGGCCGTCCAGCTTGCCATCGCGCGCGAGACCCTCGAAATCCAGAATGAAAATCTGCAGATCGCCCGCTGGCGGTTGCAAGCTGGCCTCGTATCGAGCCTGGATGTTGAGCAGGCGGCGGCGCAGCGGGCACAGACCGCCGCAAGCATTCCGGCGCTCGAACGCGATCTCGCGCAGGCGGCGAACAGCATCTCGACGCTGATCGGCGAAGCACCTGGCCCCGTGCGGATCGCGATCGAGGGCGCCGCGCCGCGGATTCCGGCTCCCCCCGGGGCTGTCGGCCTCGATGCACCTGCAGCGGTGCTCCGCAGCCGCCCCGACGTCCGGCAAGCCGAGGCGGCGCTGCTCGCCGATACGGCGCGCATCGGTATCGCGCGCGCGCAGATGCTGCCGCTGGTGCGGCTAACCGGCAATCTCGGGACATCATCCCTCGGGATCGGAGACCTGTTCGACGTGGTGACCGGTCGGCTCTTCGCGGGCATCACCCAGCTCGTCTTCGATGGCGGGCGCGCCCGCGCCAGCGTCGACGCGGCGGAGGCCGCCGCGCGGGCGTCGCTCGCGGCGTGGGAAAAGGCGATCCTCGGCGCGCTCGAGGATGTCGAGAGCGGTGCTGCGGCACAGCGCGCGGCGAGCGAACGTGTCCAGCTCTTCGGGGTAGCGCTCGAGGCCGCCAACAATGCCGCGCTGCTCGCGCGCAGCCAGTATCAGGCGGGGTTGATCGACTTCCAGACCCTGCTGACGGCCGAAAACCAGCTGCTCGGCGCGCGCAACGCGCTCGCCGCGAGCGAGGCCGAGCGCGCCAATGCCTTTATCGGCCTCAACCAGGCGCTCGGCGGCGGTTGGGACGGTGCGGGGCTCGATCCGGGTGTATCTGTCCGGACGGAAGGAACAACAGAATGACCGACACCGTCACCGCGTCGCAGGAACTCGACGAATTTCTGGGTGCGAAGCCGCGTCCGCGCTGGCGGCGCTGGATGAAATACTGGCTGCCCGCCTTGCTGGTGTTACTCCTGCTGTTCGGAATCGCGACCTGCTCGCGCGGGAGTGGCGAGTCAGCCTATATCACGGAGCCCGTCGCGCAGAAATCGCTCGAACTCAGCGTCACCGCGACCGGGAATCTTCGTCCGACCAATCAGGTCGAGGTCGGTTCCGAAGTGTCGGGCAAGATCGATCATATCTATGTCGATGTGAATGACCGCGTCACGCAGGGGCAGATCCTCGCGCAGATCAACACCGACGTGATCGAGGACCAGATCACGCAGGCACAGGCCAATCTCAACGCCGCGCGCGCGCAGGTCGCACAGGCGCAGGCGACGCTCGACGTCGACCGGGCGCAACTCGCGCGGCTCGAAAATGTGTTCAAGATTTCGGGCGGCAAGGTGCCGTCGCTGGTCGAACTCGATCAGGCGCGCGCGGCGGTGAAGCGCGATACCGCCGCGGTCGCGGCGGCACAGGCGAATGTCCGCGCGGTCGAGGCGCAGCTTTCGACATCGGTCACCAACCGCAACCGCGCGGTGATCCGCTCGCCCGTCGCCGGCGTGGTACTCGCGCGGCAGGTCGAGCCGGGGCAGACCGTGGCAGCGAGTTTCAACACGCCGACGCTGTTCATCATCGCCGAAGATCTTTCGGCGATGCAGCTTCGCGTCGAAATCGACGAAGCCGATGTAGGGCAGGTGCGCCAAGGGCAGAAGGCGAATTTCACTGTCGACGCCTATCCCGGCCGCCGCTTTCCCGCCACCGTCGAGCGCGTCGACCAGGCGTCGAGCAACACCGCCTCGCAGGCGAGCCAGCAGGCGGCAGCGACCGCGGCGACCGGCAATGCGGTGGTCAGCTATGAGGCGCGGCTCGCAGTTGCGAACGGCGACGGCCTGCTTCGTCCGGGGATGACCGCGACCGCGACGATCGCTACGGGCAGCACAGCCAGACAGCTTCTGGTCCCTAACAGTGCGCTGCGCTTCCAGCCCGATGCCAAGGAGAAGGAAGCGGCGAGCGTGCTCAATCCCGAAATCGGGCTTCAGCAGAACGAGCAGCAGGCAACGATTGGCGTCGGGAGCCGCCAGCGTGTCTGGGTGCTCGAAGCCGAAGGCAAGCTGAAGCCGGTCGATGTCGTCACCGGACAGAGCGACGGGCGCCTCACCGCGGTGAGGTCGAAGACGCTTCGGGCAGGAATGAAGGTCGTGACGGGCAAGGGGGCGGCGGCCAAGTGACGCGTGCATCGTCTCGCGATGCCCCGCTGATCGAGCTTCAGGGGATTACCAAGACCTTCGGCAAAGGCGAGGCGGCGTTCCAGGCGCTGAAGGGTGTCGACATGCGAATCGATCGCGGCGATTTCGTCGCGGTGATGGGACCGTCGGGATCGGGCAAGTCGACGACAATGAATATCCTCGGCTGTCTCGATGTGCCGACCGGCGGCATTTTCCGTTTTCACGGCATCGAAGTGCAGGCGCTCGACCGCGACCAGCGCAGCTTGCTCCGGCGGCGCTATCTGGGTTTCGTATTCCAGGGGTTCAACCTTCTCGCGCGGACCAGCGCGGTCGAGAATGTCGAACTGCCCTTGCTCTATCGCGGCGAGAAAAAGAGCGTGCGGCACGCCGCGGCGATGAACGCACTCGATCAGGTCGGTCTCGCGCCGTGGGCCGATCATACGCCAGCCGAGCTTTCAGGCGGGCAACAGCAGCGTGTCGCGATTGCGCGAGCGCTCGTGACCCAGCCCGACGTCCTGCTCGCCGACGAGCCGACGGGCAATCTCGATACCGAACGCTCGATCGAGATCATGCAGCTTCTGACCCGCCTCAACCGCGAGGGCATCACGGTGCTGATGGTAACGCACGAAGAGGAAATGGCGGCCTTTGCGCACACCATCGTCCGCTTTCGTGACGGTCTTGTCGAGCAGGTCGATCGCGGCGCGCACGCTGGTCCGGAAGGACGCGCCTGATGTTCGGCGCGACGCTGCTCCTCGCCTTTCGCGAAATCCGGCGCCACTTGCTGCGCTCTTTCCTGACGACGCTCGGCATCATCATCGGCGTCGCCGCGGTGATCACGATGGTGACGCTCGGCAACGGGGTGACCGCGTCGATCAAGGAGCAGATTTCTTCGCTCGGGTCGAATGTGCTCATCGTCTTTCCGGTGCAGCGCGACCGCGGGACGCCGCGGCCTTTCAAGCAGGCCGATGTCGAAGCGGTGGGCAAGCAGATTGCGGGCATCGAGGATGTGTCGGGCAGTGTTTCGTCGAGCGCTACGGCCTTCCACAACGGACAGAGCTGGCGAACGAGCGTTCAGGGCGTGGAGAACGCCTTTCTCCGCGCCCAGTCGGTCGAGGTCGAGCTTGGTCGCAACTTCACCCGTGAAGAAGAAAGCGCGGGGAAAAATGTCTGCCTGATCGGCCCAAAGGTGCGCAAGGCAATCTTCGTCACGGGTAGCAGCCCGCTCGGTGCGAACATCCGCCTGAACAATGTCTCATGCACTGTAATCGGTGTCCTCAAGGAGCGCGGACAGGGGGGCGGGCCCGATCAGGACAACGACAATGTAGCGATGGTGCCGCTGAAGATGGCGCAGCGGCGCTTCACCGGCAGTGATGATCTGCATTATTTCGTGATAAAATATAACAGCGCCTATGCGAGTAGCGCGATTCAGGACTCGCTCGTCGGCCTGCTGCGCGAACGGCGGTTACTCCAGGGCGCGACCGAAAATGATTTCAACATCGTCGACACAGCACAGGTCAATCAGGCGCTTGGCGCGGCGACCGGGGCGCTGACCGCGATGGTCGCAGTGATCGCAGGGATCAGCCTGCTCGTCGGCGGGGTCGGGATCATGAACATCATGCTCGTGTCGGTAACCGAACGCACGCGCGAGATCGGGATCCGCCTTGCGATCGGGGCGCTCGCGCGCGAGGTACAACTCCAGTTCCTGACCGAGGCTGTGGTGCTTTGCTGTTTCGGCGGTATGGTTGGCATCGCACTTGCCTTCCTGATGTCGTGGGGGATGGCGATGGTGATCGACGTACCCTTCATTTTCAATCCGCTCGTCAACGCGCTAAGCTTCCTCTTCTCGGCCTTGATGGGGATCACCTTCGGCTATTATCCCGCACGCCGGGCGTCAAAACTCGATCCGATCGACGCGCTTCGGCACGAATAGGCCGGAATATCAGCCTGCGACCGCTCACCCCGGCTGCGTCCACGAACGCTTCCCGTTCGGTCTGCCTCCCTCCGGCGCGGGGCTCTACGAAAGCTGCCGTGCCCCCTGGACGGATCACCGGGCGTATCGACCCATCCGCAGCGAGCTCCATAAAGCTCGGTCTGGCCTGTCTCAGCCCATCAACTCGCCAGATAGGCGCGCCACATGCGCTTCCCGATCCGGTCATAACGGGTCATCGCCTCCACCAGCTCTGTGAGGGCGTCGGTGGGGCAAAGCTCGTCGGGCAGCAGCGGGTCGCGCATAATGCGCCGGATCGCCTCCCGGCCGATCCGCAGTGTTTCGGCAGCGGCGGCGGCAAGATTCATGTCTCCGACCGCTTGGGCGCTGCGACCCAGGTCCTCGGCGAGCCTGCGATGCGCGGCGCGGAGGGCATCGCTTTGCCAGAGCGTCCGGAATCGTGCTTCACGCTCGTCGTCGAGCCCGCAAGCCTCGAACAGGAAGAGTGAAGGCGCTGCCTCAAGACAGGCCAGGCGCATGCGGGCACCTTCCGCACTGCGCGCGAGATTGTCCGGGCGGACCCAGACATTGGTTTCGGCCTCGGTAAAGCCTTCGAGTTCGAGCGCGCGCAGCGTCCGGCGCCAGATTGTGCGATCGGCGCGCTCCTGAGGTCCCGCGATGACGAGCAACCATGCTCCATTCCATTCCCGGCGGCCATCGAGGCGCGTCCGCCAGCCGAGGATGCGCTGCTGCAGCGGTTCGGCACTGGTCCCGATCGTGTAGCGTCCGCGCGCGACCGGGCGCACCCGGCCTTCGGACTTCAGCCGCGTCAGCGCTGTGCGAATGCCGGTTGCCTCGATCCCGAATGCTGCTCCGGCGCGGACCAGTTCGGCGACCGAAAAATCCTGCGGATCGCCGGTGTCGAACAGGTCGAGGATCAGCGTGCGCGCGCTCATCGCGTCGCCCTCGACGATTATTGTGTTGCGTGTTTCGTCCATATCCGTCAATTTATGCAATAAATAACAGGAGAGAGGAAGATGCTGCCCCTCGAAGGCATTACGGTAATCGATCTCACCAGCGTTGTCGCGGGCCCGCTCGCGACGCAGATCATGGCGCAGCAGGGTGCGCGGGTGTGGAAGGTCGAACCGCCCGAAGGCGATCGTTCGCGCCTGCTCGGGGCGATCGCGGCGCCCGGGTTCAGTTCGGCCTATGTGGCGCTGAATGCCGACAAACAGTCGGTGGGGATCGACCTCGGCGGTGCCGGGGGCCGCAACCTGCTGCGGCGGATGGTCCCGAACGCCGACGTGCTTTTCCACAACTTCCGGCCCGGCGTGCTGGAACGGCTGGGTTTCGACGCCGCGACGCTCCGCGCGCTTCGCCCCGACCTGATCGTCGCGCGGATCACCGGCTTCGGACAGGATGGGCCGATGCGCGGCGGGCGGGCCTATGACCCGATCGTCCAGGCCGAATCGGGCATGGTGAGTTGGGGCGACGAGGGCCCGGTGCTGGCGCCGCAGTGGATCTGCGACAAGAATGCCGGCCTCTATGCCGTGCAGGCGGTCACCGCCGCGCTTTTTGCGCGCGAGCGCAGCGGCAAGGGGGCCGTGGTCGACATCTCGATGCTCGAAGCGGCGGTGGCTTATGGCTGGATGGACCTCCACGGCGGTCAGGCTTTCCCCGATTGTGCCTCGTCGCCGCCCAATATCGCATCGGTCTATCGTCCATGGGCGACGATCGACGGCTGGGTCGTTGTCGTCATGCTCTCGCAATCCGAATTCGAGGGCTGGACACGCGCGATCGGAGCGCCCGAACTTCTCACCGACCCGCGTTATTCCGACATGGCGGCGCGCTTCCTCAACTGGAATGATCTGCGCGCCTTTTCCGCGCCGCGGATCGCGGCGATGACCACCGCCGAAGCCGTCGCGCGGCTGGGCGAGGCCGGTGTGCCGTGCGGTGTCGCAAATTCTTCGGCGGCGCTCGCAGGTCACGCCCAGCTTGCTCACGACGAATTCGTCACGATCACGACGCATCCGCAGGCGGGTGCAGTCCGCCGCACGCGCGCGGTCGCGCGTTTTGACGGTGCACGGCCGGCGTTCGACGCTCACGCGCCACGCGTCGGTCAGGATAGCCGCGCCGTTCTTGCCGCTGCCGGCTTCAGCGACACTGAAATTTCCGCTGCGTTCGCTTCGGGCGCGGCCCATGCTCCGCAGGAGAATTGACAATGCGTTTTGAAACCCTGTCCTATTCGACCGAAAACCGGGTCGCGACGATCACGCTCGACCGCCCCGAACATTTCAACGCGATCGCGCACAGCATGCCGCGGGAAATCCGGGCTGCGGTCGAGATGGCAGAGGCCGATCAGGACGTCCATGTCATCATCGTCCGCGGTGCGGGGCCCGGCTTTTGCGGCGGTTACGACCTCAAACATTATGCCGAGCGCAAGGGCACAATCAGCGGGTCGCAAGACATGCCGTGGGACCCGACGCTCGATTTCCAGATGATGTGGCGCAACACACAGGATTTCATGGCGCTGTGGCGCGCGAGCAAGCCGACGATCGCACGTGTCCACGGCGCAGCGGTTGCCGGCGGATCGGACATCGCCTTGTGCTGCGACTTTCTCCTCATGGCGGAGGATGCACGGATCGGTTATCCACCGGCGCGCGTCTGGGGCGTGCCGACCCCCGCGATGTGGGTCTACCGGCTGGGGCCGCAGATGGCGAAGCGGATGATGATGACGGGCGACCTGATCGACGGGCGCGAGGCGGAACGTATCGGCCTGGCGCTCGAGGCGGTGCCCGAGGCCGAACTTGACGATGCAGTGGAGCGCCTCGCCGGGCGGTTGCGCGGGGTGCCGCGCAACCAGCTCATGATGACCAAGACCGTCGTCAATCAGGCTTATGACAATATGGGGCTCAACAATACGCAGATGTTCGCCACGCTGTTTGATGGCGTTTCGCGCCATTCGCCCGAGGGTATATGGTTCCGTGAACGAACGCAGGAGGTCGGATTCAAGCAGGCGGTGGCCGAACGCGACAGCGGCGACCCCATCGCAAGTCAGGTGTCGAAGCGTCTTCCCGCAGCAGATTGAGGAGAGGAAAGATGACCGCGATCCGCCCGATCGATCGGCTCGACACGCACGAGGTGTTCAATCAGCCGCCGCCGTTCGAAGATGTGAACCTGTTCAGCGGGGATCACGCGCTTGTCGACGCGGTGACGCGGGCGGGTGCCGGTGAGCATGCCGCGCGGCTGGCCGCGCTGGGGCTGCGCTGCGGTTCGGCCGAGGTGATCGAATGGGGCGTCGAGGCGAACCGGCAGGTGCCCGCGCTCGACAGCTTCGACCGCTACGGCCATCGCGTCGACGAGGTGCGCTTTCATCCCGCCTATCACGAACTGATGCGGCTGGGGCTGGACAGTGGTTTCGCGGCTTCGGCATGGGACGGCAGCGTGCGCGGACATACCCTCCACGCCGCGATCCTCTTTCTCACCGGGCAGGCCGATTCGGGAACGAGCTGCCCGATGACGATGACCTATGCTGCGGTGCCCGCGCTGCGTGCCGAAGCCGCCGTCGCCGACATCTGGGTGCCGCGGATCGCAGCCGGCCGCTACGATCCCGCGCCGCGGCCTGCAGCCGAAAAGGCCGGCGTGACGATCGGCATGGCGATGACCGAGAAACAGGGCGGCAGCGACGTTCGCGCGAACACGACGCGCGCGGAGCCGACGGGCGAGGAGGGCTGGTACAGTCTCACCGGTCATAAATGGTTCTGCTCGGCGCCGATGTGCGACGCCTTCCTGACCCTCGCCTATACGACCAGCGGCCTGACCTGCTTCCTCGTCCCGCGCTGGTTGCCTGACGGAACGCGCAATGCGGGGTTCCGGGTGATGCGTCTCAAGGACAAGATGGGCGACCGGTCGAACGCCTCGTCGGAGGTCGAATATCATGGCGCGCTCGCCCAGCGGCTGGGTCCCGAAGGCCGCGGGGTCGCAACGATCATCCAGATGGTCCAGCACACGCGGCTCGACTGCGTGATCGGATCGGCACAGCAGATGCGCGGCGCGCTCGCGCAGGCGCTCTGGCACACGGCGAACCGCTCGGCCTTCCAGCGCCGCTTGATCGACCAGCCCGCGATGGCGGCGGTGCTCGCCGATCTTGCGGTCGAAAGCGAGGCGGCGACCGCGCTCGGCTTCCGGCTCGCGCAGGCGTTCGACGAGAACGACGCGCTCGCGCGCCTGCTGACCCCGATCGCCAAATATTGGGTGTGCAAGCGCGCGCCCGGCCTCGTCTATGAAGCGATGGAGTGCCACGGCGGCGCGGGCTATGTCGAGGCAGGGCCGATGCCGCGCCTGTTCCGCCAGTCGCCGCTCAACGCGATATGGGAAGGGTCGGGGAATGTTATCGCGCTCGACGTGCTGCGCGCGATCACCCGCGAGCCCGAAGGCGTCGAGGCGTTGCACGCCCTCCTTGCCGCGCAGCGCGGGCGCGATGCGGCATATGACGCGTGGATCGACGTGATCGACCTGAACAAAGCGCAGGAAGGGACGGCGCGCTTGCTCGTCGAGCGGCTCGCGCTCGCCGCGCAGGCGGCGGTGCTGCTGGGGCAGGACAATCCTATGGCGGAGGCCTTCTGCCGCCTCCGGCTGGGCGAGCGTGGGGGCGCTTACGGTGCCTTCGACGCGGTGATCGATACGCGCGCGATCCTCGACCGTGCGATGCCCGCAGCATGAGCGTGCGAAGCGAAAATGACGGCGCTGTGCGTACCGTCATCATCGACCGGCCGCATTGCCGCAATGCGGTCGACCCCGATACCGCGGTCGCGCTGCGCCGGGCCTTCGCCGATTTCGAGGCCGATGACAGTGCGGCGGTTGCGATCCTGACTGGTGCGGGGGACCATTTCTGCGCCGGTTTCGACCTCAAGGCGGTGGGCTCGGGCAATGATCGCTACGAGCCCGAGGGCGTCGGCCCGATGGGGCCATCGCGAATGCTGCTGTCGAAGCCCGTCATCGCCGCGGTCGAGGGCTATGCGGTCGCGGGCGGACTCGAACTTGCGCTCTGGTGCGATATGCGCGTCGCGTCGGAAAGCGCCGTGTTCGGAGTTTTCTGCCGCCGCTGGGGCGTGCCGCTGATCGACGGAGGTACGGTCCGTCTGCCGCGGATCGTCGGGCAGGGCAGGGCGCTCGACATGATCCTGACCGGCCGGCCCGTCGAGGCAGCGGAGGCGCTGGCGATCGGGCTCGCCAATCGCGTCGTTCCCGAAGGCGGCGCGCTTGCGGCAGCACGGGCGCTCGCTGCCGAGATCGCGCGCTTCCCTGCGCTCTGCATGCGGACCGATCGGATGTCAGCCTATCGTCAATGGGACTTCGATCTGGCCGAGGCGCTGCGTTTCGAGGGGCGCGAAGGCATCGCGCCCCTGCGTGCCGAAGCTGCGAAGGGCGCCGACCGCTTTGCCAAGGGGGCCGGCCGCGGGGGCAGCTTCTCGTAAGCGGTGCTGGATCGATATTCAGATTGGCATTCCGTCGACAAGCGGGGGCGAGATTTCCCGAAACCACGCACAGCCGGGCCGGGCGTGCTGGCCGACATGTCGGCCTTTGTGGACAATCCTCGCGAAATCTATCTCGAGGTCGGCTTCAAATTCTGATCGGCGGGAGGTCTTGGCGATCGCACCGGGGAATAAGGCATTGGCCGGCGGAGGCGGAGCCTGATTCGGAAATGCTCACCAAGCAGGGACTTCATGTCAGCTTTGCGGAATGGTTAGCCAGAACGACGAAGCCATGCTCGAGCGATGGAAAGCGGCCGAACCGGAACGCCTGGACAAGCTGTCTTAGGAAAGTCCTTTGGCGGGCTGCCCTGCAAGAAGGCAAGTCGGTCCAACTTGGACTTGTACAATGAGGTCGAACGGATTTTCCTGCCCGAGGCGACCTAGGCTGGACCCAAACCGGTTCCACGTTGAAAGGGGTGGTGCGCTTACAGGACTCGAACCTGTGACCCCATCATTACGAATGATGTGCTCTACCAACTGAGCTAAAGCGGCAACGCCGGCGCCTCTAACAGCGCGACCGGGTGATGACAAGCGCCGTCTGGCAATTGTTTCGGTCGCGCCGGGCGGCCGGGCATCGGTGGGCCCGAGCAGAAACCGGATAGCCAAAGGCTCGGGCTATTCGGCTTTGCGACAAGGCCGTCGATCTTTCCGCCTTCGCCTGTTAGGGATGCGCAGCGAAAGGATTTGGGTGTTTGATTTTATCGCCTTTCTGGCGATCATCATATTGGGCATCTTGCTCGCCGACGCGCGGGGCCGGTTGAAGCGGGCCGAAGCGACGCTTGCCGAAGCCGCCAGAGGCATCGGGGCGCTGCAGCGCCATCTGGGCGTCGAAGCGGCCGCCGAAACGCCTGCGCCGCGTGGCAGCACCGCGGCGCAAGCCGGGCCAGCAGCTATTCCCGAAAATATGGCTCCCGCCGATCCGCCGGTTCGCGCGGCGGCGAAGGCCGGCGTTCCGCTGCCCGCTACGATGCAGGCGGTGACCGAACCTGAAGAGGACGCGAAAGCGGGTATCGGCGCGCCGCCGCCGCCGCCATCGCCGCCGAAGCCGGCAGCCCCTCCGGCGGTCCCGGTCAATCTTTCGGCCCGCTTCGAGGATTTGTTCGGCAAGACGCTGCCGATCTGGGCGGGCGGCATCACGCTCGCGATCGCGGGCGTGCTCATCGTCCGCTACGCGATCGATCTCGGCTTTTTCGCAAAGATATTCACGCCCGTCGTGCAGGTGGTTGCCGGCACGCTCTTCGGGCTCGCGCTGATCGCCGGCGCCGAATATGCCTGGCGCAACCAGAGCCGGGTGCGCGATGTGCGCGTGCCGCAGGCCCTGTCGGGGGCCGGTATCGCGACGCTCTATGCTGCGATCATGGTCGCGGCCAATGTCTATGGGTTGATCGGGCCGCTGTTCGCCTTTGCGGCGCTCGCACTGGTGACCGCGGGGGCGCTTGCGCTGTCGCTCCGTTTCGGTCCGCCGAGCGCGCTCCTCGGGCTCGCGGGCGGGCTTGCCGCGCCGGCGCTTGTCGGGGCGCTCGAACCCAATGTCCCGCTGCTCGCGGTCTATCTTGCGCTGACCATCGCGGCGATGACCGGCGTTGCGCGCATGCGGCGCTGGCCGTGGCTCGTCCTCGCGGCGCTCGCCGGCGGTGCTGGGTGGAGCCTGTGGATGATCTTCGCCGGTGGCGCGCTCGATGCCGTCGGATCGCTCTCCATCGGCGCCTATGTGCTGCTGCTCGGCGTCGCGATCCCGCTCTTCGCTTACGAGGGGCCGCGCGCCGCGCTGCTGCGCGCCGCGGCGGCGGTCGTCGGCGCGCTTCAGCTTGCCCTGCTCGTCGCCCATGCGGGCTTCACGCCACTCCACTGGGGGTTGTTCGCGCTGCTCGCGGCCGCGGGGCAATGGCTCGCATGGCGCGAGCGCAGCCTCGCCATCGTCCCGACGACCAGCCTCGCGCTTTCGGTCCTGCTGATGGCGCTGTGGCCCGATCCGGCGCCTTTCTGGCTCGCCCTGATCGGCATTGCGCTTGTCCTGATCCACGCGCTTCCGCTGCTCGCGCGGCTGTGGAGCGTGCCGTCCGACCTGCGGCGGACGCTCGAGCTCTGCCTGCTCGCACTCGTGCCGGCCGCGATTTCGAAGTGGCAGATGTGGAGCATGGCCGACGGTGCGCTCGCAATCGTCGCGCTCGGCGGCGCGTTGCTCCCCGCGATCGGTATCGTGCGCGGATGGCGCGCCGAAGGCCGCACGGCCGACAGCCGCTTCGCCTGGCTCGGCGGGACCGCTGCGGCGCTCCTCGCGCTCGCGCTGGGATTGCTGCTGCCGTTCTGGCTGCTATCGGTCGGAATCGCGGCGATCGCCGCCGCGTTGCTACTCTTCGGCCAGATGGCGGCGGATCGCCGGATCGAATGGGTGGCGGCCGGCTTTTCCGGCGTGGCGCTCATCGCGCTGGTCGCAACGCCGCGCGCGCTCGACGAATTGCCGCGCCTTGCAAGCGGGACCGAGGCGGCGGCCGCGGAGGCCGTCCTGCGCTGGGGACTGTTGGCGCTTGCCGCACTCTTCTTCGCGTTCCGTGCTGAACGGCTGGCCGTGCGCCGGTTCGGGCAAATATCTGCAGCCGCGCTCGCTTATGGTACCACAGCCCAGTTGCTCCCGGTTGCGGCTCTCATGCTCGTTCCGGCGATCGGCGGCGCGGCTCTGCTACTCGCGGCGCGGCGCATGGCGTTCGCCCGTTTCGACGCCGGTGTCGCGACTTTCGCCGCGATCAGCCTCGCGTGGGCGGCCCTGCCGGTCGCGATCTGGTCGGCCAAGGCACTGCTGTCGCTGGGCGGCGTGCCGATGCAGGTCGAGGACGACGCGCTGCGTGCGGCGGACCTGATCCGCCGCCTCGCGCTTCCGGCGCTTCTCTTTGGCGTGCCGTTCTGGCTGCTCCGCGACAAGCTGCCGCGCTGGCTGCTTTTCACCGTGCTCGGCGTCGCAGGTGCGATCGCGACGATCGCTGTCCATGCCTTCTACCGGCTCGGCTTCGCCGCGGCGGTCGGAAGCGATTTCGTCGCGACCGGGATCGTCCAGCGCCTCCTTTGGGAAGCGCTGCTGATCGGCGCCGGCGGGTTGCTCTGGCGCCGCGAACTTCGCCTTGGCGCGCTGGCGCTCGTTGCCGCCGGGACCGCGCACGCTTTCTATTATGGGCTTGCCCTTCACAATCCGCTGTGGGCGGAGCAGGCGGTCGGAGGCTGGCCGCTCGTCAATCTGCTCGCGCCGCTGTTCCTGTTGCCGTGGTTCGCAATGCGACTTGCGGCGACTAGGACCGCGCCGGTGTCCGCGGCGGCCGACCGCGCCATCCAGTTCCTGACGATGACGCTCGTCGCGCTGTTCGCGTGGGCGACCCTGCGCCAGCTCTTTCACGGCAGCCTCCTCGTCGAGCCGGGGGTTGCGCCGGCCGAGAATATCCTGCGCTCGCTGCTGATCCTGCTGCTCGCGATCGGCTTCCTTCTGTGGGGCATTCGCAGGCACCGCCGCGACTGGCGCATCGCCTCGCTGGTCCTGATGCTGACGGCGGCGGGCAAGGTCTTCCTGTTCGATGCCTCGGGGCTGGAGGGCCTGCTCCGCATCGGATCGTTCGTCGCGCTCGGTTTCAGCCTGATCGGGATCGGCTGGCTCTATAGCCGACAGCTCGCGCCTTCAGGTTCCGCAGTCGAAAACGGCGCCGCATAAGGCGGTCGCACGCGGATCGCCGACAAGGTCGGGCCCCATATGGTTGCAGGCATATCCGATCGCGATGCCGCTGGCGGCATCGCCGCAGCCGAACGAGCCGCCCCAGCCGCTGTGGCCGAAGGTTGTGGGGTACGGACCGAACATGCC
>NZ_DASWTD010000179.1:0-7164 GCF_036402335.1 Sphingopyxis sp.
CAGCCAGCAGGTCAAGAACCAGCGGATCAAGGCGAACTTCGCCAAGGGCGTCGATTCGGTGCTGGTCGGCAATACCCCGACCTGCCGCGTCAATGCCGATGCCGACCAGACCAACGACGATCCCAATTGCGTGCCGATCAATCTCTTTGGCAATGGCAATATCTCGGATGACGCAGCAGCCTGGGCCTTTGGCGGCGCACACCTGATCGCCACCATCAAGCTCGATGCGGCGGGCGCCAGCGTATCGGGTCAGCCCTTCGCAACCTGGGCGGGGCCTGTCGACATCGCGGTCGGCACCGACGTGCGCTGGGAGAAGCAGGTCACCAACTATGTCGATCCGCTGTCCAAGGCCAATGCCCTGAGTGTGCTCAACTCGTCGGCGACCAATGGCGGCTTCAACGTCAAGGAAGTCTTCGCCGAAGTAAACGTGCCGCTGATTGATGCCGAAGACGTGGCGCGTCTCGAAATCAATGGTGCCGCCCGCTATTCGGATTACAGCACCAGCGGCGGCATCTGGTCGTGGAAAACCGGCGGCACCCTGCGTCTCGTCAACGACCTGTTGCTGCGCGCCGTCTATTCGCGCGACATTCGCTCGCCCAGCATCGCCGAATATTTCACCACCCGCTCGGTCGGCATCGGCACCGTTGTCGATCTCTACCGAGGCGACGATGTCGTTCAGAGCGGTGTGACGGTCTTTGGCGGCGGCAACAAGAATCTGACCCCCGAAATCTCCCATACGCTGACCCTCGGGGGATCCTATTCGCCGCACTACATCCCGGGCTTCCGCCTGTCCGTCGATTATTATGATATCGATATCGACAATGTCATCACGTCGATCCCTGCGCAGACGCTGATTGCGCAATGCGTCGCCAGCAAGCCAAGCGACTCGACGTGCGGCGGCGTCATCGTCCGCAAACCCAACGGCGAAATCGAGTCGATGACCAATACTGTCCGCAACCTTGCCAATTACAACACGCAGGGCCTCGACATCGAAGCATCGTACCGGATGGCGCTGGGCGACGGAAATCTCAGCTTCCGCGCGCTGGCCAACCACGTCTTCCACCTGAAGGTCGATGGCGTCGATGTTGCGGGCGTGGTCGGCGGCGAAACCGCCTTCTCGACCCCGAAATGGCGCGGCAGTGCGACGGTGGCATTCGACAACGCCGACTTCGGTGCCAATGTGCGCGTTCGGTACGTCGATGGCGGCCTCTACAATACCCCGCCGGCACCCACGCCGGTGAACAACCGCAACGGCAGCCGCACCTATGTCGACCTTGGGCTGCAGTTCAAGGCGGGTGCCTTCACCCTGTTCGGCAACGTCAACAATCTGTTCGACGTCGATCCGCCGCTGACCCCCTATGTCACGCCGAACTATGACGTCATCGGGCGCTATGTTTCGGGCGGCGTGAAGCTCAACTTCTGAACCTCATCAACAGATAGTCCCGGGGGCAGCGGTATCGCGACGATACCGCTGCCTTTTTTTGCTCCGGCAACGGGTGGAGAGTTGAGCACGGCGAGCAGTCGGCAATCGATCCCGCTCGGGCTCGAACGGACAAGGATGCGCATGCATCGTGCTTTCTCCCTCGTCGCTTCAAAAAGCCGCGTGTCGCGGCGCGATGGTCCGCGATGGGGTGGAGGGCTGCCGCTGCAACATTGTCCAAAGTTCAGTAAAGGTCAGCCTTGTGCGCCGTTCCATTTGACCCTGCCGGGTGCTGGAAGCGCCCGGCCCTGACCGTTTGCCCACACCGGCCGGCAACCGCTTTTATCCACCAGATGAAAGAGCCGGGATGAAGGCTGGCATGGCCGGATAATGTAGGAAAGGCCTTTTTTCCAGGCGTCCGATTTGGGGTGGGGAGCTGCCCCTTTTGTGCACCCCGGCGCAAGCCGGGGCCCATGGCGTCAGAAGGCTGGCATTGCGCGATTACGCTCTGGGCCCCGGCTTTCGCCGGGGTGCACATCCCTATCGGCAACTTCCGGTCGAAAACCGCCGTTCGATTGGCATCCGCCCTGTGTCCTGTTTGCCGATTGCCTCACCTGCACCGTCGCTCTAACCTCGACGCCTGATTATCAGGTGGAGAATAACGGGTGAGCGACGGCAGCACGGCAAGCGAAATCTATATCGGCCTTGGCGGAGGCGGCGCGGCGGACGGGCCGCGCCAGTCGCTCGTGCTGAAACGCGCGAACCGCCACGGGCTGATCGCGGGCGCGACCGGTACCGGCAAGACGGTGACGCTGCAGGGTCTCGCCGAGGGTTTCTCGGCAGTCGGCGTCCCCGTGTTCGTCGCCGACGTGAAGGGCGACCTTGCCGGCATGGCGATGGCGGGCAGCCCGACCTCGAAGATGCACGAGATTTTCGCGGCGCGCGCGGCCGAGATCGGCGACAGCGAATGGGCGTATCGCGACAATCCGGTGATCTTCTGGGACCTGTTCGGCGAACAGGGGCATCCCGTTCGCACGACGATTTCGGAAATGGGGCCGCTGCTGCTCGCGCGGCTGATGGGGCTCAACGAAGTGCAGGAAGGCGTGCTCGCGATCGCTTTCCGCGTCGCCGACGAGCAGAATCTGCTTCTCCTCGACCTTGGCGACCTGCAGGCGATGCTCGCCTGGTGCGCCGAGAATGCCGACGAACTCACGACCAAATATGGCAATGTGTCGAAGGCCACCGTCGGCACGATCCAGCGCCAGCTCCTCACGCTCGAAAGCCAGGGCGGCGATCATTTCTTCGGCGAGCCCGCGCTCGATATCCAGGACATGATCCGCTGCGACGAGAATGGCCGCGGCTATGTCAACATCCTCGCTGCCGACAAGCTGATGGCGAGCCCGAAACTCTACGCGACCTTTCTCCTCTGGCTCCTCAGCGAGATGTTCGAGACGCTTCCCGAAGTCGGCGATCCCGACAAGCCGAAGCTCGTCTTCTTCTTCGACGAGGCGCATCTGCTGTTCGACGACGCGCCGCCCGCGCTCGCCGAAAAGATCGAGCAGGTCGTGCGGCTGATCCGGTCGAAGGGCGTCGGCGTCTATTTCGTCACCCAGAACCCGATCGACATTCCCGAGGATGTCGCGGGCCAGCTCGGCAATCGCGTCCAGCATGCGCTGCGCGCCTTCACGCCGCGCGACCAGAAGGCGGTCAAGGCCGCGGCTGACACCTTCCGCCCCAACCCCAAGGTCGATGTCGCGCGCGAAATCACCGAGCTCAAGGTCGGCGAGGCGCTGGTGTCGTTGCTGATGGCCGATGGCGCGCCGTCACCCGTCGAACGCACGCTGATCAAGCCGCCCTGCTCGCGCGCCGGACCGCTCGACGCCAAGGAGCGCGCAATCATCAAGTCGATCTCGCCGGTCGAGGGCAAATATGACACCGCGGTCGACCGCGAGAGCGCCGAGGAACTGCTCGCCGCCAAGGCCGAGCAGGCGCAGGCCGCCGCGGTCGAGGCCAAGGCGCAGGTCGAGGCCGACAAGCAGGCCGCGATCGCCGCGAAGGAAGAGGCGAAGCAGAAGGCGGCCGAGGAACGCGAGCGGCTGCGGCTCGAAAAGGCCGCGGCGCGCGAGGCCGCCAAGCCCTCGATGACCGAAAAGATGGTCCAGTCGGCGGCGCGTTCGGCGGCAACCAGCCTCGGCCGGCAGGTTGCGGGCAAGCTCGGCGGCCAGCTGATGCGCGGCATTTTGGGCAGCCTGTTCAAATGAACGGCGTAGCGGCGATGGAGGCGAGCCTCGCCGCCGTCGCCGACCGCGGCGTGGATATCCGTCATGCGCTGTTCGACCGCTTCTTCGCCGCTTTTCCCGACCGGCGTGCGAGCTTCATGGTCGTCGATGCCTCGTCCCGCCGGATGACCGACGAGACGCTGCAGATGATGTTCGGGCTCGCGAAGGGCGAGGGCTGGGTATGGCCGCTGGTCACCGAACTCGTCCATACGCACCGCGCCTATGGCCCGCTGCCGATCGCCGAATATGACGCTTTCATCGACATGACCGTCGCCGAGCTCGGTTTGATGGCGGGAGCGGCGTGGACGTCCGATTGCGCGGCGGCCTGGCAAGAACAGGCCGCCGCGCTCAAGGCGATGATTCGCCGCGCCCGCGCCGAATGGCAGGCGGCGTTGCCCGATCCGGTCACCGCGATCTGATCGGTTGCCTTTTGCCACTCGACTTGGAGCACGAGTTGCGGCAGCTTCGCCTTCAATGACAAAACCGATATTGCCTGGAGAGGTAGCCGCCGCCGTCGTCGACCCCGTCGCATACGGCCAATGGGACCCGCTGCACGCGCAGCTCGCGTGGGCGCGCGCCAATGCGCCGCTGGCGGTCGCCGAGAATCCCGAACTCGATCCTTTCTGGCTGGTGACGCGACACGCCGACATCATGGCGATCAGCCGCGATCCGCAGCGTTTCGCGAACGGCATCCGCCCAACGGTGCTGACCAATCGCGCCGGAGAGGCCATTGCGCGCGCCGCGACGCCGAACAACGACGGCCACCTGATTCGTTCGCTGGTGCAGATGGACGCGCCCGATCATATGAAATACCGGCTGCTGACGCAGAGCTGGTTCATGCCCAAGAACCTGAAAATCGTCGAAGAACGCATCCGGCAAATCGCGCGCGAAACCGTCGACCACATGCTCGAGGCGGGCGGGGAATGCGATTTCGCGCGCAATGTTGCGGCACATTATCCGCTGCGCGTCATCATGGACATCCTGGGGGTCCCGCCCGAGGACGAGCCGCGCATGCTGATGCTGACGCAGCAATTGTTCGGGTCGACCGATCCCGAACTGAATCGCAGCCGCGAAGCGATCACCAGTGCCGAACAGGCGATCGCGATGCTCAATTATGTCATCGCCGATTTCGAAAATTATTTCGGTGCCCTCACCGCCGATCGCCGCGCCAATCCGCGCGAAGATATCGCGACGGTGATAGCGAACGCCATGGTCGGCGGCGAACAGATCCCCGACCGCGAACTGGCCGGCTATTACATGATCATCGCGACGGCGGGGCACGACACGACGAGTGCTTCGACCGCAGGGGCGATGATGGAACTCGCGAAAAATCCGGCGCTGTTCGAACGGTTCCGCGCCGCCGGCAGCGACAAGGCGGGGCTGATCGAGGAAGCGATCCGCTGGACGACGCCGGTGCAGCATTTCATGCGCAGCGCGAAAGAAGATGTCGAGATCGGCGGACAGACGATCCGCGAAGGCGACTGGCTGATGCTCAACTATGTGTCGGGCAATCGCGACGAGGGCGTCTTCGCTGATCCGTTCGCTTTCGATCCCGACCGCGAGAAAAACCAGCAGATCGCCTTCGGCTTCGGCGCGCATGTCTGTCTCGGCCAGCATCTCGCGCGCATGGAGATGCGGATCCTGATGGAGGAATTGCTGCCGCGGCTGAAAAGCCTTGAACTCGCGGGCGAACCTGCGCGCGTCGAATCGGTGTTCGTCGGCGGGCTCAAGCGCCTGCCGATCCGGTTCGAGGCGGCCTAGGCGATTGACGCGGGAATTATCGCGCATTCGAAATTGGAACAAATTGCCTGTCAGCCGCGTTCCGGGCGGACTGTAAAAGGAATTTGTGATGCTTTTCTGGAAAAAAGCAGCCGTTTCGGTTGCCGCGACCTCAATGCTCCTCTCACCGATCGCTGCTTCGGCTGCGCCTGCCCTCGACGCCACCCGCGTCGCGTCGGTCAGCGATGGTCAGAACGAACTCGAAGGCGCGAACTGGCTTCCCATTCTGCTCGCGATTGCGATCATAGCCGGCGGCATCTGGCTCGCGGTCGATGGCGACGATGATCCGGTAAGCCCGTAATCCGCGGCGCCGTCGGCTCAAATCTTCTCGTGCGGGAAGAAGCGCGCGACGACTTCGCTCGCAAGGCGCGCAGGACGCAATGTTTCGGCGTCGATACAGCACCAGCTCGATTTGACCTCGGCGAGGACGTCTTCGCCGCGCTTGATGATCGTTTCGTAGAAGGCGCGTGCGCCCTGGACTTTTTCGAGGATCACGGTGGCGATCACCTGGTCGTCGAGAAAGGCGGGACGGCGATATGTGATCTCGTGCTTCAGCGCGACCCACAGGTGCGCCGCGACCGCGTCCGGGGGCGCGATGTGGCGCCAGTGCGCCAGCACCGCTTCCTGTACCCAACTGAGGTAGTGGGCGTTGTTCACATGCCCCATGAAATCGATCTGGTCGGCACCGACGGCGATCGCATGGTCGTGCGGAAGGGAAGCTGCGCTCATATCGTTTACATTAGTGTCAACTATATATGACGGGAAGATGAATTTTCACCCCCGTCCGCGATAGGGTGCGACTCCCTGATCAGGCAGCCACAAATCTGCGGGCGGGGCGCTCGACTGCCAGAAAACGTCGATCGGAATGCCGCCGCGTGGATACCAGTAACCGCCGATGCGCAGCCATTTGGGCTGCATCTCGTCGAACAGGCGGCGGCCGATGCCGACGGTGCAGTCCTCGTGGAAGGCCGCATGGTTCCGGAAAGACCCGAGAAACAGCTTCAGGCTCTTCGATTCGACGATCGTCTGGCCGGGCGCATAGTCGATGACAAGATGTGCGAAATCGGGCTGGCCGGTTACGGGGCAGAGCGAGGTGAATTCGGGCGCGGCGAACCGGACGAGATAAAGTTCGCCGGCGCGCGGATTCGGAACATAATCGAGCACCGCGGCTTGCGGTGAGGCAGGAAGTTCGCTCGATTGGCCGAGATGTTTCGGCGCGAGCGGCGTAGGGGTGGAATCGGTCATGGAAAGGCTCTAGTGCGCAGCGCGGCCGATGTCACCGCCGACATGTCGGGATCGGCCGGGTTCAGCGCCAATTCAGCGGCGCGGGCCAAGATGAATATTCGGGATCGCGGAAACAGAATGAAGAACGGGACAAAGGGGCAGGCAAGCAAGGCGGTATCGTTGCCGCTGGTTGCGTTTGCGCTGTCGCTTGCTTTTGCGGGTTCCGCCGGAGCGCAGGAAAACGGGAATCCGTCGCCTGCACCATCGTCCCGCCCGCTCGATTTTCGCCTGCCGCCCGCTGACGACGGCCGCACCCCCGGTGTCCAGGGGCCGTCGGACAACGGCCTGCCGCCCGTCGCTCCGGGCGAACGGCTGGGTCCGGCGCAACCCGCTCCGACGCCCGCGCCGCCGCGGGTGGCGCCGACACAGCCTGCGACGACGACTCCCGCGACTCGGGCGCCC
>NZ_DASWTD010000180.1:0-2350 GCF_036402335.1 Sphingopyxis sp.
AAACGCGACGGAAGCTGGTTTGTGCTCGATCTGACCCGCTTGCGGCGAACCAATTAGGTGACCGATAGCGGCCAGTCAGCTTTTGGCTTGCGAACGCCAAGAGCTGACGTTGCCCGGTCATCTGGCTGAACGAGGTGGATCGACCGAACGCGAACCGGCCACTTACAGACAAAAGCTACGGACACGAAGACGCATGTCACTCGCCTAGTCGAGAAGGCGGAAACGGATCGCCGTGCCGCCACCGGGGGCAAGCGAGAGCGTCAGCGTGTCAGAACGCGTCACGTTGCGCTTCTCGATCATCAGCGCCTCGGGATTGGTGCGATAATCGGCACCGGGACCATCCGCATAAATCTGCGCTTCGAAGCGCCTTCCGGCGGGAAGGAAAGCGAGCGGTTGTTCGAGCGTCCGCGCTTCCTCGTCGGTGATGGCGCCAAGATACCAGTCGCCCTTCCCGCGCTGTTGCCGCGCAACGACCACATAGTCGCCGATCGCACCCTGCAGGGTTTTCGAGGTCTCCCAGTCGGCGGGGACGTCGCGGATGAACTGAAAGGCATCGAGGCGCTGCTCGTAATTTTCGGGCAGGTCCGCCGCCATCTGGATCGGCGAATAGACGACGACATATTCCGCCAGCTGCGTCGCGAGTGTCGATTGCACCCGCCGCATCAGCTCCTTGCCGCCGCGCGCAATGTCGAAGATGCCGGGCGTGAAGTCCATCGGGCCCGCGAGCAGGCGCGTGAAAGGCAGGATCGCCATATGCTCGGGCGGGTTGGTCGGATTGCCCCAGGCGTTGAACTCTTGCCCGCGCGCGCCCTCGCGGCTGACCCAGTTCGGCCAGGTCCGGCGAAGGCCGGTGTCCTTGACCGGCTCGTGCGTATCGATGACGATATGATGCTTCGCGGCACGCTTGACGACATCGAGATGGTGGCGCACCGCATATTGGCCGGCGAACCATTGCAGCCCGCCCGCGCCATCGACGATCGTCCCGCTGTGGCGAACATAGCCGGTCTTGATCGCCGCGACGCCATTGTCCGCATAAAGCTTCAGCGCATCGTCGAGCTGGCGCGCATAATTTTCGATTGCGCCGCCGGTTTCATGGTGACCGATCAGCCCGACCCCCTTGCTCTTGCCGTAACGGGTGATCGCGGCGAGGTCGAAATCCGGATAGGCTTCGGTGAAGCTGAACTTGTCGCCGTTCGCGATCCAGTCGCCATCCCAGCCCTTGTTCCAGCCTTCGACGAGGACGCCGTTGAAACCATATTTCGCCGCGAAGTCGATATAGCGCTTCACATTCGCCGTGGTCGCGCCATGCTTCGGCCCGCTGCCCCATGTCGATTTCTCGAGGTGCATTTCCCACCAGACGCCGACATATTTGCCCGGCTTGAACCATTTGCCGACATCGGGAAGCATATTGGGCTCGTTGAGGTTCAACGTGATGCGGCTGTCGGCCAGCGCTGCAGGGCTGTCGCCGACAAGTACGGTGCGCCACGGCGTCGTGAACGATCCGGTCTTTTTCGCGAGCGTGCCGTCGGGCCACGGCATCAGCCAGGCATTATAGGTTCCCGCGCCATCGCCTTCGAGCAGCATCGAGGGGAAGTCGACGAGCGCCGCTTCGTGAAAACTCAGATAGAGGCCATTGTCGCCCTTCAGCGTCAGCGGGGTTTCGGCGAGCGTCACGCGCCGCGCGTCGGTCTGCTTGTAAAGATATTCGTCGCGTTCCTGCCCCAGCCCTTCATACCACCACGCCTGCCAGGCGCCGACGGTACGGAACTGGCTATGGTCGGCGGTGACCGCGACGGGTTGTCCCGCAGGGATCGCGCCATAATCATAACGGAAGCCGAAGCCGTCGTCGAAGAGGCGGAAGGTGACGCCGACGGTCTTGCTGAGCGGGGTGTCCCCCGCAAGGGTCACCTTCAGCTCGCTGTGATTGTCGCGGATCAGACGCTGCTCGCCCCATGGTTGTTCCCACGTCGTATCCGACGCCGAACGCCTGACGTCGCCAAGCGCGGCGTAGCGCGGGTCGGCTTCGCCCGCGAACGCGAGCCCGAGACGCGACGGCGCGATCACGACCGTGTCGCCACGCTTCACCTCATAGCGCGCCTCGCCGCCCTCGATCGACACGCAAAGCTCGAGCAGCTTGCCCGGCGACTGCACGCATTCGCGTGCCGCAGCGGGCGAGGCGATCGCCGACATCGAGAGGCCAAACATCAGGAACGTCTTTAATTTCATGGACAAATCTCTTTCGGGGGGAGGATCATTTGCGGAAGGCGGCGGCAATCTTCTGGCGCAATGCCGTGCGGTCGGCAGGGCGCATCGTCCCGAGCGCGCCGCGCAGCGCCTCCGGGATGTGGCC
>NZ_DASWTD010000181.1:0-5329 GCF_036402335.1 Sphingopyxis sp.
GCCGACGCCCTTCACCCACACCGTCGCGAGCCCCGACTTCGGGTCGAAATTCTCGACATAATGGTCGACGCGTTCGCCATTGGGGCCCGCGACGCGCCAGTCGATCTTGTCGGTGCCGGTCGGGAGCTTGTAGCCGAGTTCGAGCGAAAGCCGCGCGCCGCTGTCGCCGAGCACTTCGGCTTCGCGATAGCCGCGGATGCTGCCGACCCCGCCGAGCACGAACTGTTCGTTCGAAATCAGCGGCGCGGGGGCGAGCTGCCAGTCGAGCGCCGCGCGCAGGTCGAAATCATTCTTGAGCTGGCGGTTATAGACGCCGCTGCCATAGAAATAAATGAAGCTCGCTTCGGCGCCGGCGCGCTTGCCGACCGATTCCTCGTTGACGTTCGGGGTCAGCGGATTGTCGGGAATATAGCCGAATTCGCGCTGGCGACCGACGAGGCCGTCGAAAGCGAAGGTCGTGCCGATGCTGAACTCGCCATTCGATTGGGTATTGCCGCCGAGCCAGCGATATTGCGCGGTGAACGGCAGATAGGTGACCGGCGTGTCGAAGGTCAGTGTCTCGCCCGTTTCAGGATCGACGAGGCCGATCTGGTCGAGATAATCCTTGTAATCGACGCCGAACAACAGCGACTGCACCGTGCCTTGCGGCGAATTTCCGAGCGTGCGCATGAAGCGCCCGCCGACGGTCAGGCCGTTGCCAAGCACGGTCAGCCCGCCGACCGTCGCAACGTCGGTGTTCGAATTGACGATATAGCCGAGCAGGCTCGACCGGCCGTAGCCGAGCGGCGCATAATAGGAGCCCGAGACGACTTGGACCTGGTCGAAATCCTCCGGCGCGGTCTGGAAGAAGATGTTCGCGCTGTGCCCCGCCTGCCAGAGATTATCGTAGTTGGCCGATACGTTAAGGCGAAAGCGTTCGGTCGAGCGGTTATACTGGTCGCTCACCTCGATCGAGGCGCCCCACGGCTTCTTGTCCTCGACCGCCAGTTCGATGTCGACGGTGCCCGGCGCCACGCCGGCCTTGAACTCGGGAGTTATCGTGCGCGTCGTGCGCGCGTTCGCCGACGACAGTTCCTGCTGAAGCGTCGGCACGTTGGGAACCGTGCCGGGCTTCAGGCTGGGCAGCGCGCCGCGAACCTCGCTCGGCAGCACGAAATCGGCGCCGGTCACGCGGACGCGGCCGACCCTGCCTTCGGTAACGACCAGTTCGAGGATGCCCGAACTGACATCCTGTTGCGGGATTTCGACGACGACCGTCGCATAGCCGCGATCGCGATACGCCTTTTCGAGCTCGCCGCGCGCGACCTCGACGTCGGGGACGCTTTTGCCGTAACCCGCGTGCGGCATCAGCACCGTCTGGATATCGGCCGCCGTCAGGACCGAATTGCCGCGCACGACATATTCCATGACGTCGAAGCGAAACTCGGGATCGCCCGCTGCCGCCGCATCGGCGGCCGCCTCGTCCTGCGCCGCAGCCGGGTTCGCCGTGCAGAAGGCAAGAACGCCGACCGCGGCCATACAACCCCGCAGCGGGTACATGATACGCCCCGCTCTCAATCTTTTCATTCGAACCATCGCCGTGCAACGCCCCTCGTAAAGTCGAATCGGTCAGCCCGATTCGCTACCGGTGGTCGCTCCGCTAAGGTTTCACTATGACACTACTAATACTAACCTTTTCGAGTAGATTTTTATAAATATCGAACGACAAAATGCCCGGATCAATATTGATCCGAGCAGAATTTAAGTGAATATTATTTTTATATTTTAGTTATATTATATTCTTGAACCGGCTTGCGACGATCGCGTCTTGGCGCCTTCCCGAAACGATCCGTCCCACGACGCATCGAGGATCGCGAAAAGTGCGATGGCGTCCGCCCTACTCCGGGTGCCCAGTTTTTCCCTGATCCCCCGGAAATGGAATTTGACGGTCTCTTCGACGATCTCGAGCTGCTCGGCGACGGCACTGTTCGTCAGCCCCTGCGCGGCGAGTTCGAGAATCTCGATTTCGCGGCGCGACAGCGGGGTGCGGCCGCGCACGAGCGAAAGCCGTTCGATCGTCCGCGCCGTCAGCACGGTCGCGACAAAGAAGAGATCGAGAAAGAACGGCGGGAGGCTCCGCAACACCGGTGGAGCGGCGATCGCATCGGCGATCGCAACGCGCCCGCCGCGCCCCCATACGGCCACGCTCACGCCGCCCTCGACCCCGGCTCTGCGCAGATTCGCCATGACATCCCTGGCGAAGGCCGACTTCTCGCCGGGCCATTCGTCGCAGGTCCACATAAAGGGTTCGATCGCGCGCCGCGCAAAGCGCCGGACCGGATCGCGCCCGTCAAAGCCGATGCTGCGCACGCGGTCGGTTGTTTCGCTCGCCAGCGTCGACCATTGCACCGTCTGGTTGGCAAGGTCGCCCGGCGGAATGAAGGTCAGGATCAGATCGGAGAGGCCCTGCGCCTGCAGAAAGGAGGCGAGCAGGTCGAACGCGTCCTTGCGGGTCCGGACCTGCGCCAGCCGGCCCGACAGCGCGGGGAGCCCGGCGTCGGGCATTTCCGGCGATTTCATGGCAAGGCACGCACTCATTTCATTCCCCTCGCTCCGATGACGTTCGGGGGGCGGGAAATGCGAAATCTTTTTCGCGGTTCCCTAATTTCGCAGGATCGCGATGCCTCCGGGAAGCCGGGTGACCTTCATGCCGAGCGATTTTGCGATGTGGTCGACCGCAAAATCGGCGCGCTCTAGATGGATGACGCCGCTGATCCGGACGTCGTTGCGGCTGCCCAGCAGATACACGCGCCCGGGGCGATAGCGGTTGAGTTCGGCGATCACCTCCCCGGCCGGGCGGTCCTTGAACAGGAACAGATCGCGCTGCCATGCGGCGCCGCTTTCGGCGACGTCGTGCGGGGTTGGTCGGACCTCGCCCGCGCGGAAGTCGAAGCTGGTCCCGGCGTCGACCGTCGCGCGGCCGCCCGGCGACACCACCTCGATCTGTCCTTCCAGACAGGCGACGCGCATCAGCCCGCCATCCGACCGCATCGAAAAGCGCGCGACCTGTGCGCGGACCTCGACATCCTTCGCCGTCGCGATCAGCCGGCGCCCGGGATCGCAGGTCGCCGAAATCAGTGCCTCACCCTGCGCCAGCTCGACGCGCGGCGCCGCGGCATCGGCCCAGAACAGCAGCCGCGAATCGGTATTGAGTTCGGCGCTGACCTCGGGCTCGAGCCGGACGTGGCGGCGTTCGCCCTTGCCCGTGCGATATTCGCGCGCGCCGGCCGGGACAGGCGCAGCCAGAGGAACGAGCGACACCGCCGCGACCGCGGCCATCGCGGCGCCGCCACCGAGGAACCAGCGGCGCGAAACGCCCTGGCCGGCCGCCGGCATGGCCGCACCGCCGGCCAGCGCCGGTCCCAGTTGCTCCCACAGGCGGACAGCCTGGCGGAATGCCCCTTCATTCTCTTCATTTTGCGCGCGCCACGACAGCAGCGTATCGACGTCGCTCTGGGTCGCCTCGCCCGATTTCAGGCGCACAACCCAGCTGCGCGCCATCGCGTCGCGGTCGGGCCATCTCCCCAGTTCGTTATTATCGGGCATCGTCAACTTCGATCAGTCCTTCAATGACGAGACGGTTTTCGCTGGCCATAAGCGAAATCCTCCCGTTCTTCTTTTTTCAGATATTCGGCGCAATGGTCGAGCGCGCAGCGAAGCTCCATCTCGACCGTCCGCGTCGAGACGCCAAGTTCGGCGGCGATTTCGCGGCACGACCGTTCGTGGATGCGCACCGCGATCAGGATCATCCGCCGCCGTTCGGTCAGCGCGCCGATCGCCGCCTCGAGTTGCCCGACCGCTTCGCGATCCTCCGCCGTGCGCGCCGCGGAGGGCGACGGATCGGGGATGTCGAGCGCCGCATCGATCTGGTCCGCCAGCGAATGGCGGCTCGCCGATCGACGGAGATCGGTCGCAGCATTCAGCGTCAGGCGGAACAGATAGGCGGGCGCATTGCGCACCGAATAGGATTTTTCGGTCGTGCGCAGTTTGACGTAGACTTCGTTCAGCGCCTCGTCGGCGAGATCGGCGGAGCCCAAACGCCGACGCAGCCGCTCCCGGAAATCGGGATAGAGCTGCATGAAGCGTTGCAGGAGGGCGAAGGTCTCCACGTCGTTAGCGGGCCGTCACGGGCGGGCGCATCGGCACTCACCCCTGAACCTGGAAGTCGATCGGCACGTCGACCTCGATCGGTGCGGGCAGTTCGTCGGGCACCTGCGGCAGCGGTTCGGCGCGCCACAGCGCGGCGAGCGCCTTTTCGCCGACCAGGCTGTTCGGCGAACGCAGCACGCGCGCATCGACGACGCGCCCGTCGCGCGCAACGCGGAACCGCAGCACGACCAGCCCCGCATCGCCGCGACCGATACGGTCGCCGCGGCGCCGGCTGTGGACCGCGATATGCTTGCGGAGGATCGCGCCATAGGCCGACTTGCCCGCCCCGGCGAGCGGATCGTCCGCCAGCAGGCTCGCCAGTTCGGTGTCGAATTTCGCGGTACCGGCCCGCGATGCTTCACCGCTTCCCTTGGTGCGGATCGCAACGTCGCTGCTTTCCTGCGTAAAGGGCAGGTCGCGGACATCGGGATCGCCGCCGCCCGCATGCGCGCGGCCCGCCGCGGGCTCGATCGTCAACAGCTCAACCGTCAGCGGCTCGCTGCCCGGCACCGCGCGCGACCCGCCCGCGCCGCCGCCGGCATAGGCCAGGCTGAAGAGGATGATGCCGCCCGCATGAAGGAACAGCGAAAGCGCGATCGCGGTCTTGCGCCCGCCGTCCTCCGGCGCGGCGCGGCGGCCTTCGCTCCTGATTGCGATCGTCCCGTTCATTGCGCGACGATCCGCAGCCCGACCGGCTGGGGCATGTTCGCCGGCGGGGGCGAGCCGACGATCATGCCGTCGAGCAGCCGGCGCGCGATGACGAGTGCCTCGTCGTTGCTCCCGGCGCCGAAGCCGTCGAGGCCGGTGATCCGCCCATCCGCCGAGAGCCAGACATAGAGCGTGAAATCATAGGACCGCGTGCCCAATTCGCTCGACCGCCGCAGGAGCGCGAGGCTCGCGCCCAGCAGCTTCTCGCCATACCAGCGATATTCATCGTTGCTCGCGCGAAAGGCCGAGGTCAGCACGTCGATCTCGTCGAGCGACATGTCGGGGGGCGCCTCACGCGATGCCGATTCGAGGATGATCGCGTCGGGGCGCGTGAAGCGCGGGACGAGCCCGCTTCCGTCCAGCATCTGCATCAATGCATCATAGGCCGTCCGCGCCTTTTGAACCGGACCGGCACGTTTGCCCTCAACCAGCT
>NZ_DASWTD010000182.1:0-3000 GCF_036402335.1 Sphingopyxis sp.
TGAGCGATATCCGCTTAGCCCGCCAGCTTGCTCACCCGTTCCATTTCCGATTTGAGGCGCTGTTCGTCGAATGCATGGTGCGCGAATTCGCCGCCGCGTTCGACCCAGAACAGGAAGAGATGCGCGGACCACCGGTTGGGATTGGGCATCGTCCGGCCGTGGCGCAGATCCGTTCCGCGGTACAGGACGGCGTCGCCCGGGTTCATCGCGATCGCCGACGAGGGTTCGTCGCCGAAATCCTCGGTGCACGGGCTCTCATCGGTCACGCGCACCGAGCCGACTTCGAGCGGCCACGGCAAGCCGTCGCTGTACAGCAGCGTGAGCGACACGCTGTGCTCGCACGACGGGCGGTCCGAATGGACGCGGCAGATATCGTCCTTGTGATAGATTCGAAAATAATCGTAGCTGGGCAGCAGGTCGGCTCCGGTGAGCTCGCACATGATCGGCGTGAGGCCCCACAGGAATGTCGTCAGCGGCCGGTAGAAATGGCCGGAGATCTCGATCGTCGGCTGCTTCGAGAGGGCGTGCGACTGGGCAAAGGTCCCGAACGATTTTCCCGCGGCCTCAAGGTCGATCTGGAGTTGCCGGAAGAGGTTCGCAGCGACTTCCGGAGGGATCAGCCCCCTGATCGTCGCATAACCGTCGCTGGAATAGTCGCCCTCGATTCGCATAGGGTCACTTACCGCGCTTTGGCGCATTCCCGAAGCCGGAGTTTCATGATTCGGCCGACGCGCACGGCTCAATGCGCGTCCTGCGGTGGCGGACCGCCGATCGGCAGGGGTTTGCAAAATGGCACCATCACCAGCGCCGCGAGAAACAGGTAGGACATGAGGCGAAAGACATCGTCGAAGGCGAGCGTCAGCGCCTCGCGGCCGACGATGCGGCCGAGCATGCCCTCGGCCATCTGCTGCGCGAGCGCGGGGTCGGAGATGGTGCGCACAATATGCTGCGCGAGCCCCGCCGCCGCCTCGTTCGCGGCGTCGGCCGAGCGGCCGAGCGCTTCGGAGAGGCGCAGCATGTGGATGCGGAGATTGTCGCCGAGCCAGGTGTTGACGAGCGCGATGCCGATCGCGCCGCCGAGGTTGCGCATCAGGTTGAACAGGCCCGAGGCATAGCGCAGCTCCGGCCCTTCGAAATTGCCGAGCGCGAGGCCGACCGAAGGGACGATGCACAGCATGATCGCGAAGCTGCGCACGACCTGCGGCCAGAAGAGCGCGGCAAAGCCCCATTCGGGGGTCATGAAGCTGAACATCCAGAGGCCGAGCGCGAACAGGCTGAGCCCGAAGGTGATGACGATCCGCTGATCGACCTTTTGCGACAGCGCGGCAGCGATGGGGACGCCGAGAAGTTGGGCGAGGCCCGAAACGAAGACGGTCGTACCGATCTCCGACGCATTATAGCCCTGCACGCGGCCGAGGAAGATCGGGACGAGATAGGTGCTCGCATAAAGGCCGAAGCCGATCACGAGGTTGAAGACGCAGGCGAAGACAAAGGTCGGCTTGCGAAAGGGGGTGAGCTTCACGATCGGCCCGTCCGAGCGGAACGAGCGTTCGAGGAAGAGCCCGAAGGCGACGAACGACACCCACGCGCCGATCGCGATTTCGGGTTCGCTGAACCAGTCGTGCTTGGGCCCTTCCTCAAGCACGAACTCGAGCCCGGCGAGGAAGACGGCCATCGACGCGAGATGGACCCAGTCGATGCGGCGCAGCATCGGCAGGTTCGGTTTGTCGATCCGCACCAGCGCGAGGATCGCGAGCGTGACCATCGCGCCGGGCAGGACGTTGATGAAAAAGACCCAGCGCCAGCCCATCGCGTCGGTGATCCAGCCGCCGACCGTCGGACCCAGCGTCGGCGCGAGCACCGAGACCATGCCGAGGATCGCTGGAATCATCGCACGCTGCTTGCCCTCGAACAGCATATAGCCCGTCGCGAACACCGTCGGGATCATCGCGCCGCCGACGAAGCCCTGCACCGCGCGGAACAGGATCATCGATTCGATGCTCCACGCGAGCCCGCACAGCACGCTCGCGATCGTGAACAGCGCGGCCGATGCCGCGAACAGCCAGCGCGTCGAAAGCGCCTGCGCGAGGAAGGCCGAGAAGGGGATCATCACGAGTTCGGCCATCAGATAGGCGGTCTGCACCCAGCTGATCTCGTCGGGGCCAGCGCTGAGCCCCGCCTGCACCTCGTTGAGCGAGGCGGCGACGATCTGGATGTCGATCAGCGCCATGAACTGGCCGAACGCCATCACCGCGAAGATCAGATATTTGCGCGCGTCGGGCATCGCCGCGGGGTTGAACGGCGTGTCGTCGGCCGCGGTGCCGGCGCCGGGGGAAAGCGGGATGGAAGCCATGGGTCTTGTGTCCTGTCGACTTTATATTATATGCGTCATATAAAAGGAGACGCAAGTGCGCTATTCAACCGAGCACAAGGCAGAGACCCGCGAACGGGTGCTGAAAGAGGCGGCGAAGGAAATCCGCGCGAAGGGGCCCGATAATGTCGCGGTCGCGGGCATCATGGCGCGCGCGGGGCTGACGCATGGCGGTTTCTACGCGCATTTTCCGTCGAAGGACGCGCTGGTGAAGGAAGCGATCGGGACGATGTTCGCCGACGCCCGCGCGCGGACCGAGCGGATCGACGCGAATGGCGACCCGCGCGGCGTCCTGCGCGCCTATGTCGATTTCTACCTCTCGCCCGCGCACCGTGACAGCCGCGACCGGGGGTGCCCGTTGCCGACGCTGTCGGGTGATTTCGCCCGCTCGCAGCCGGCGACCCGCGCGCGCTTTGGCGCCGGGGTCGAGGGGATCGCGAGCCGGCTGGCGGCGCCGCTGGCGAAGCTGGGCTACGCCGATCCGCAGGCGGAATCGCACGCGTTGCTGGCGCAGCTTGTCGGCGGTGTCGCACTGGCGCGCGCGGTCGGCGATGCGGCGTTATCGGATGCAATGCTCGCCGATACCCACGCGAGTATCGTGGCGCGTTACGGGTTGGAGCGTACGCAAT
>NZ_DASWTD010000183.1:0-1595 GCF_036402335.1 Sphingopyxis sp.
TGGAATGGTCGCTGAGCAAGGCACGCGAATATCTCGGCGCCGATGACCCGCAGACCCGGCTGTTGCTCGGCAAGGAATCGCCCGAAGGGCTGACGGCCCGGCTGGTCAGCGGGACCAAGCTCGCCGATCCGGCGGTGCGCAAAGCGCTGTGGGACGGCGGCAAGGCCGCTATTGACGGCTCGACCGACCCGATGATCGTCTATGCGCGATCCCTCGACGCCAACGATCGCGCGCTGCAGAAGCGCTTCGACGAGCAGGTCGACGCACATCTGACGGCCGCCCAGGCCAAGCTCGCCGATGCCCGGTTCGCTGCCTTCGGTGACAGCGTTTACCCCGACGCGACCTTCACGTTGCGGATCAGCTACGGCAAGGTCGCGGGCTGGATGGAGCGCGGCAGGATGGTGCCGACCCGAACCACCCTGGGCGGGACGTTCGACCGCGCGACCGGCGCCCCGCCGTTCGACCTGCCTCCGGCGTTCGCCGCCAACAAGGCGAAGATCGATGCCGCCACGACCTATGACTTCGTCACCACCAACGACATAATCGGCGGCAACAGCGGATCGCCGGTGGTCGACCGCCAGGGCCGCGTCATCGGCGCCGCTTTCGACGGCAACATCCATAGCCTCGGCGGCAACTATGGTTATGACGGGACGATCAATCGCACCGTGGCCGTCTCCGCTGCGGCGGTGCAGGAAGCGTTGGAGAAAATCTATCCGGCTCCCCACCTGGTGGCGGAGCTGAAGGCCAAATAGAATCTATGCGGCCTTGGCTGGGGCGGCGTCTGCCTTCCGGTAGCGCTGCTCCGCCTCGATCATATAGTCGCGAGTGATCGGCACCGCGTGGCGGTCGCGGATATACTGGACCTGATAGTTGCAGGCCGCGCCGCTCTCGAACATCACGATTCCGCCGGCCAGGTAGAATTCCCACATCCGTAAGAAGCGCTCGTCATACATGGCGACGATCTGTTCCCGTGCCTTGGTCGCGCGCTCGAGCCAGTGGCGCAGCGTGTAGGCGTAATGCAGCCGCAGCATCTCGACGTCGCTGGCGATCAACCGCACCTTTTCGCTAGCGGCGCTCATCTGCGACAGCGACGGCAGGTGGTAGCCGGGGAAGATCCACTTGTCGGTGAAGGGATCGGGTGCGCCGGCCTGGCCCAGCTTGCCGATGGTGTGGAGCAGCATGACGCCGTCGTCGGCCAGCAGCTGGCGGCACTTGCCGTAGAATTCCTCGTAATGGGCGGCGCCGACATGTTCGAACATGCCGATCGAGACGATGCGGTCGAAGGTGCCGGTGAGGTGCCGGTAGTCGATCAGCTCGAACTTCACGCGATCCGAGACGCCCGCTTCCGCGGCCCTCCGGCGCGCGACCTTAAGCTGCTCCTCGCTGAGGGTAATGCCCAGCACGTCGACGTCGGCGACGCGGTTCAGGTAGAGTGCGGTCCCGCCCCAGCCCGAACCGATGTCGAGCACGCGCATTCCGGGCTTCAGGTATAGCTTGGCCGCGATATGCGCCTTCTTGTCCGCCTGCGCCTGTTCCAGGCCGTTGGCCGGGTCGGTGAAATAGGCGCAGCTATACTGCCGGTCCCCGTCGAGGAA
>NZ_DASWTD010000184.1:0-14061 GCF_036402335.1 Sphingopyxis sp.
CCCGCCCCTCGCGCGTGATGATCGAGCAGACAGCATAAAGGAGTTTGCCGCCCGGCGCCACAAGATCGGCGCCGATATCGATCAGCTTCGCCTGATCGGCGAGATGGCGTTCAAGGCGTGCGGGGGTCAGACGCCAGCGCAGTTCGGGACTGCGCCGCCATGTGCCGCTGCCCGAACAGGGCGCGTCGACGAAGACGCGGGCCGCCTTGCCCCGCCAGTCGGCAAGCATCGCGGATTCCTGCCCCGGATTGAGCAAGCGGGTTTCGACGCGCGTCGCCCCCGCGCGCTCGCCGCGGGGAGGGAGTTGCTGGAGCCGCGCGCGATTGGTGTCGCACGCGAGGATATCGGCTGCATCGCCTGTCAGCGAAGCGATCGCGAGCGTCTTGCCGCCCGCGCCCGCGCAAAGGTCGACGATCGCCATGCCCGGCGCGGCATCGAGCGTCGCCGACGCATATTGGCTGGCGGCATCCTGCACCTCGAACTGCCCGTCGGCATATGCCGGGTGCTGCACCGCGGCGGTTTCGGGCGGAAGGCGCCAGCCGTCGGGGGCGCCCGCAATCGCCTCGCCGTCCGGAAAGAGTGCGGCGAGGTCGCCGACGCCGACCTTGATACGGTTCGCGCGCAGGTCGAGCGAGGCCCGGGCGAGCATCGCGTCATGTTCGTCTGCGCCAACGAGCGGGTCGAACAGATCGACCAGCGCCTCGGCGGCGAGCCCGATTTCGGCGCGCGGTTCGTCGGCGGCAATCGGTGCCGGACCATAGGGCGTGCCATCGAACAGTTCGGCAAGCCCGGGTTGCGCGTCGACGAGCGCCAGCATGGCGGCGCGGCCCGATACGGGGGCCGAGCGCACGGTCCGGATCGCATCGTAAACATGCGCACGGATCGCGCGGCGATCCTTCGACCCCGCATAACGACGCGTGCGCATCGCTTCGGCGAAGATCGCGTCCGCCGGCGCCCCGCCTTCGCGCGCCGCGGCGGCGATGGCGTCGAGAATCTCGATTGCCGCCTGAACGCGCGCTGCCGGCGTCATGAAAAGCCCCTCCCGCTTGCGGGAGGGGTTTGGGGTGGGCCAGCAACCTCGCGGCTGCCCACCCCGCTGCGACTAGCGAGCAAGCTCGCAAGTCTCGCTGCCCCTCCCGCAAGCGGGATGGGAAGATGGGTGGACGAATGCGCCGCCACCTTATCCGACCGGATAATTGGGCGCCTCGCGCGTGATCGCGACGTCATGGACATGGCTTTCGCGCAGACCCGCGTTGGTAATCCGCACGAACTTCGCACGCTCGCGCAGATCCTTCAGGGTGCGGCTGCCGGTATAGCCCATCGCTGCCTTCACGCCGCCGACGAGCTGGTGAATCACATCCTTTGCAGGACCCTTGAACGGCACCTGTCCTTCGATCCCCTCGGGAACCAGCTTCATCTGGTCCTTGATGTCCTGCTGGAAATAGCGGTCGGCCGAACCGCGCGCCATCGCGCCGACGCTGCCCATGCCGCGATAGCTCTTGTAGGTCCGGCCCTGGAACAGGAAGGTCTCGCCCGGCGCCTCGGCCGTGCCCGCGAGCAGCGAGCCGACCATCACGCTCGATGCGCCCGCCGCGAGCGCCTTGGCGATGTCGCCCGAGGTGCGGAGGCCGCCGTCGGCGATAACGGGGACGCCGAGCTTCTGGGCCGCCTCGACGCTGTCGAGGATCGCGGTCAGCTGCGGCACGCCGACGCCCGCAACGACACGCGTGGTGCAGATCGAGCCGGGACCGATACCGACTTTCACGCCATCGGCGCCCGCGTCGATCAGCGCCCTGGTCGCGTCGCCGGTCGCGACATTGCCGGCGAGAACCTGCACGCGGTTCGACAATTTCTTGATCTTCTCGACCGTCGCGCCAACGCCCTTGCTGTGGCCGTGGGCGGTGTCGACGACGATCAGGTCGCATTCGGCATCGAGCAGCGCCTCGGCGCGTTCGATGCCGCTGTCGCCGGTGTTGGTTGCGGCGGCGACGCGCAGCCGGCCGTTTCCGTCCTTCGTCGCGTCAGGAAAGTTCACCGCCTTTTCCATGTCCTTGACGGTGATCAGGCCGATGCAGCGATAATCGTCGTCGACGACGAGCAATTTCTCGATGCGGCGCTGGTGCAGAAGCTTGCGCGCCTCGTCCTGCCCGACGCCGGGGCGCACGGTCGCGAGATTGTCGGCGGTCATCAGCTCGCGCACCGGCTGGCCCGGATTGTCGGCGAAGCGGACGTCGCGGTGGGTCAGGATGCCGACGAGCTTGCCGCCCGTTTCGACGACGGGAATGCCCGAAATCCGGTGCTGGTCCATCAGCGCGGTCGCATAGGACAGCGGGGCATCGGGAGTGATGGTGATCGGGTTGACGATCATCCCGCTTTCGAAGCGCTTGACCTGCCGCACCGCGGCGGCCTGTTCCTCGATCGTCAAATTGCGGTGGAGGACGCCGATGCCGCCGATCTGCGCCATCAATATCGCCATGTCGGCCTCGGTCACCGTGTCCATCGCCGACGACAGGATCGGGATGTTCAGGCTGATCTCGCTGGTCAGCTGCGTTTGCAGATTGGCGTCCGACGGCAAGATGTCCGACGCGCCCGGCACCAGCAGCACATCGTCGAAGGTCAGGCCGGTGGTGATTTCCATTGGGTGCCACTTTCTGGTGCGGGCGGCGCCTGCTCCGGATTCCCGGGCGGCACACGCGATTCGTTTGGTGGCGGCCCATGTAACCAGTCGCGCGCGGGCGCGCCAGTGGGTGGCGGAGGATTATTTCGCGGATCGCCCGATGCTTCTCGAATCACCGCATGCACGCGCGGAACGAACCTCAATGTAACCGGTTGCATCGGATACGTCCGCCGGTTAGACCGGGTTCATAACATATTTTTGGCGAGAGGATAACCAGGATGGACGTGCCCGGCAAAGCGCCCGCCAGCGGCGGCGGACGGTCGAATGCGATGGCAGCCTTTGCCGCGGTCACCGTGCTGTTCTTCGCCTGGGGCTTCATCACCTCGCTGATCGACCCGCTGGTCGCCGCGGTAAAGGGTATCTTCACGCTGAGCGACGCCGAAGCGCAGCTTTCGGCCTCGGCCTTCTTCATCGCCTATGGCCTGATGTCCTTTCCTGCCGCGGCGCTGATCGCGCGTTTCCATTCGGTGCCGTCGATCCTGACTGCGCTGTCGACGATGGTCGTCGGCTGCCTCGTGATGCTCGCCGCGGCGAACCTCGCGGTCTATCCGCTCGTCCTCGCCGGGCTTTTCATCCTCGCAAGCGGCATCACCATCTTGCAGGTCGCGGCGAACCCGCTCGCGGCGGCGCTCGGCGATCCGAAACGCAGTCATTTCCGCCTGACCTTCAGCCAGACCTTCAACAGCTTCGGTACCTTTCTCGGCCCCTTGATCGGGGCGCACCTGTTTCTCGAGGGCGTCGAGGTAAAGCCGGGCACCGTCGTCACCGATAGCGTCCGCGCGCAGGCGCTCGCCGGGATCGACAGCGCCTATTTCTGGATCTGCGGCCTGATCCTCGCGTTGCTTCTGTTTTTCTGGTTCAGCCGGCGCATCGTCGACGAAGCTGTGCCGCCCGCACCGATCGGCGCGCGCGCCGGAATGGGCGAATTGATCGGCGAGGCCTTTTCGTCGCGCTGGGCCCTGCTCGGCGGGCTCGCGATCTTTCTCTATGTCGGCGCCGAGGTCGCGATCGGGACGCAGATGGCGCTGTTCCTCAACAGCGATTCGGTCTGGGGCCAGTCGGACGCAGCATTCGGCCTGTTCGGCTGGATCATGGGCAGCGATGGCGTCCCGGGCGTTTCGCTGCAGGAAGCGGGCAAGGCCGTGGCACTCTACTGGGGCGGGGCAATGGTCGGCCGCGCAATCGGCTCGGTCCTGCTCGCCCGCTTCTCGGCGTCGAAGATGCTGGCGGCATTTACCGCCATCGCCGCCTCGCTCTGCCTCTACGTCGTGATCGTCGGCGGCGTGACGGCCGGCTTCGTCGCGCTGTCGATCGGACTTTTCAATTCGATCATGTTCCCGGTGATCTTCACCCTGACGCTCGAACGTTCGACGGCGCGCGCCGAAGCGACGTCCGGGCTGCTCTGCACCGCGATCGTCGGCGGCGCAGTGATTCCCTATTTCATCGGCCTGTTGTCGGGCGCGGTCGGCTATGCCGCCGCGCTGATCCTGCCCGCCGCCTGCTATGTCGCGCTGTGCATTTTCGCCTTTGCCGCCGGCCGCGCCGCGCCCCGGCAAGCAAGCGCGGGCGTGACCGTTCACTGAGGCCGGAAGGACGGGAGAGCCATGGCCGGGTTGTCGATCCGCGACGCGCGTAAAAGCTTTGGCACCTCCGAGGTGCTGAAAGGCGTGTCGATCGACGTCGCCGACGGCGAATTCACCGTGATCGTCGGCCCTTCGGGCTGCGGCAAGTCGACATTGTTACGCGCCGTGGCCGGGCTTGAAGAGCTGACCGCCGGCAACATCGTCATCGGCGACCGCGACGTGACCAGCCTGCCGCCGTCGGAGCGCGGCATCGCGATGGTGTTCCAGTCCTATGCGCTCTACCCGCATCTGACGGTCCGCGAGAATATGGCGTTCGGGCTGAAGATCGCGAAGGCCGCAAAAGCAGATATCGACGCGGCGGTGCGGCGCGCCGCCGAAATATTGAACATCGAAGCGCTGCTCGACCGCAAGCCCGCCGCGCTGTCGGGTGGACAGCGGCAGCGCGTCGCGATCGGCCGCGCGATCGTTCGCCAGCCGCAGATTTTCCTGTTCGACGAACCGCTCTCCAACCTCGACGCCGATTTGCGCGTGCGGATGCGGCACGAGTTCGCAAGCCTGCATCGGCAACTAGCCACGACAACGCTTTATGTCACGCACGACCAGGTCGAAGCGATGACGCTCGCCGACCGGATCATCGTGCTGCGCGACGGGCAGGTCGAGCAAGCCGGAAGCCCGCGCGAACTCTATGAGCGTCCGGCGAATATCTTCGTCGCCCAGTTCCTCGGCACGCCGCGGATGCACATCCTTGCGGCGACAATTTCGGGCGCCGACCGGGCGACGCTCGCCGATGGACGCGTCGTCATGTTGCCATCGTCCGGACTCGCACTGGCACCCGGGGCCCCGCTGTCGATCGGAATCCGGCCCGAAGATATCGCGATCGGCGACGATCCCGGCGCCGTGCCTTTCACCATCAGCTTCATCGAGCGGCTCGGCGGGCTTGCGACGGTCCATCTTCAGGGCGGCGCCGGGACGCTGGCGTGCCAGTTGCGCGATGACGGCAGCTTGCGCGAAGGCCAAGTCGTACCCGTACGCTTACCGCCGGAACATCTGCACCTGTTCGATGACGAGGGCATCGCGCTCCGTGCCGGCGACCGCAAATGACCTTGCATTTTTCCCGTGTAACCGGTTACTCTGTGAACGTTTCCGCGCCCGGCACCCCGCCAGCAAACAGAGTCGCGACAGCGACCCGGCGCGACCCGCGAGACGAGGAACCGAGAGAAGGTGCGCCAAAGGAAGAGGGGCGGAAAACATGGCTACTTTAAGGGACGTGGCTCGCGAAGCGGGCGTTTCGGTCGCCACGGCATCGCGCGCAATCAACGGCCTCGGCAACGTCACCGCGCCGACGAAGGCCGCGGTGATGGCTGCGGTGAAGAAGCTGAACTTCGTCCCGCACAGCGGCGCGCGCAGTCTGACGCGGCGCAAGACCGACACGGTCGGCGTCATCCTGCCCGACCTGTTCGGCGAATTCTTCTCCGAGATCATCCGCGGTATCGACCTTGTCGCCCATGAATCGGGGATGCACCTCCTGCTCGGCAACATGCACGGCAGCACGCACGAAACCGCGGCGGCGATCGCATCGATGCGCGGACGCGTCGACGGGCTGCTCGTGATGCCGCCCGACCTCAAGCCCGAACTCCTGTCGGACTATCTCGACCCCGCGCTGCCCACGGTGCTGCTCAACTATGACGCGGGCTCGCTCGACCTGCCCTTTGTCGCGGTCGACAATTATCGCGGCGCCTATGCGATGACCGAGGCGCTGCTCGCGCGCGGCGCGCGGCATGTCGTCCATATCGCGGGACCCAAGCACAATCGCGACGCACGCGACCGCCAGCGCGGTTTTGCCGATGCGATGGCGAAAATTGCGGGCGTGCGGAATCCCGCCATTCTGCCGGGCGATTTCTCCGAGGAAAGCGGCGCCAAGGCTGCCCGTCTGCTCGTGGAGGGGCAATTGCCGGCGGACGCGGTGTTCGCCGCCAACGACCAGATGGCGGTCGGATTGATCGCCGGGCTCGCCGAGGTCGGCAAATCGGTGCCGGGCGACCTGATGGTGGCGGGGTTCGACGACATCCCGCTCGCGCGCCACCTCAACCCGTCGCTGTCGACGATGCAGGTCCACATCGACCGGCTCGGATCGACCGCGATGATGATGCTGCTGCGTATCCTGCGCGGCGAAACGCTGGGCGCGGCCAGCGCAACCATCCTGACCCCCGCGCTGATCGCGCGCGGCACCACCGGTGCCATGGCCCAGGCATCCGGCGTGCATCCATGAGCGGCATCGGCGCCCGATGCAGGTGACGCGGCGCCAGATGACGGGCGCGCTTGCGGCGCTGCCCCTGCTCCCGATGCTGGGTGCATGCGGCGCGCGGCGCGGCGACGCGCTGACGATCTGGGCGATGGGCAACGAGGGCGCGAACCTGCCCGCGCTGCTCAAAGGCCTGGCGCTGCCTGCGGGCATGCCGCCGATCGAGGTCCAGCCACTGCCGTGGACCGCCGCGCACGAGAAATTGCTCACCGGCTTTGCCGGCGGGTCGCTGCCCGCGATCGGGCAGGTCGGCAACAGCTGGATCGCCGAGATGGCGGCGATCGGCGCGATCGCGCCGGTCCCCGCATCGGCGGGCGCGTTGCTGGCCGACCAGTTTGCCGCGGTCATCGACACCAACCGCATCGCGGGCCAGACGTGGGCGGTTCCCTGGTATGTCGACACGCGGCTGCAATTCTATCGCAAGGATCTGTTCGCGCGCGCGGGCTTCGGCGCGCCGCCGTCCGACTGGGCGGGGTGGAAGGCCGCGCTCCACAAGGTGAAGGCGATTGCCGGCGAAGGGAATTTTGCCCTGCTCTACCCGGTGAACGAATATGAGCAGCTCACGACGCTGGCGCTGTCGGCGGGGGCCCGGATGCTCCGCGACGAGGGATCGCGCGGCGCTTTTTCGGATCCCGAATTCAAGGCCGCGCTCGCCTTCTACAAGTCGCTGTTCGACGAAGGGCTCGCCCCGCTCGCGTCGTCGGCGCAGATTTCGAACGTCTGGAACGAGTTCGCGCGCGGCTATTTTGGCCTTTTCCTGTCGGGGCCGTGGACGATCGGCGACCTGAAGGGCCGCCTGCCCGCCGACATGCAGGCCAAATGGGCAACCGCGCCCAATCCGGGACCGAACGGCACCGGATCGGCGGCGCCGGGGGGATCGAGCCTTGTCGTCTTTGCCGGAGACAATATCGCCGCCGCGTGGGAGGTGCTGACCCGCCTCTTGGCACCCGCCGCGCAGCTCGAATTCCATGAACTGACGGGCAGCCTGCCCGCGCGGCGGTCGGTATGGCATAAAGCGGGGCTGGCGAGCGATCCGCTCGTCGCGCCATTCGCGGCGCAGCTCGACCATGCGACGGCGCTGCCGAAGGTTCCCGAGTGGGAGCGGATTATCACCGAAATGCAGGTCGTCGCCGAACGCATGGTGCGCGGGCAATATAGCGTCGACGCCGCAGCGAAGGAGATCGACCGCCGCGCCGACCGGTTGCTCGAGAAGCGGCGCTGGATGCTCGATAAGGGGCGCGCGTTGTGAACGCGGCCGGGCGGGCGAGAGAGGCGCGCGCGGGTTGGGCGATGAGCGCGCCCGCGCTCGCGGCGATCATGATCTTCTTCGCCGTCCCGGCCGCCGCTTCGCTGATCCTGAGCTTCACCGATTTCGACATTTACGCGCTCGCCGACATCGGCAATCTGCGCTTCGTCGGTTTCCAAAACTATGAAAGACTGGTCTGTAACCCGCTGTTCTGGAAGGCGATGACCAATACGCTACTGTTCGTCGCCGCGGGGACGCCCTTCATCGTCGCGCTGTCGCTGTTCGCCGCCATGCTGGTCAATTCGCGCTGGCTGCGTTGGCGGCCGGTGTGGCGCGTCGCGCTGTTCGCGCCCTATGTCACGACGCTCGTCGCAACCGCGGTCGTGTGGCGCTACCTGCTCCACACGCGCTACGGCCTCGTCAATTACCTGCTGTCGCCGTTCGGCATCGCGCCGGTCGACTGGCTCGGCGATCCGCACGCCTCGCTGCCCGCGATCCTGATCTTCGTCGGCTGGAAGACGTTCGGCTATAACATGATCATCTTCCTCGCCGCGCTGCAGACCGTACCGCGCGAGCTCGACGAGGCCGCGCGGATCGACGGCGCGGGGTGGTGGACGCGGCTGCGTCACGTCGCCCTGCCCGCGATCGCCCCGACGGTGCTGCTGGTGTCGGTGCTGACCGTCGCGGCGATGTTCCAGCTCTTCGCCGAACCCTATGTGATGACGCAGGGCGGCCCCGCCCAGTCGACCACCACCATCCTCTATTTCATGTACGAGGAAGGGTTCAAATGGTGGAACCTCGGGTCGGGCGCGGCGGTCGCCTTCCTGCTGTTCCTCTGCATCCTCGCGGTGACTTTGGTCCAGCTGCGGCTCGCGAAACGCGGAGGCGCGATATGAGTCTGCGCCGCTGGTCGATCACCCTGCTCGCGGCGCTCGTCGCGCTGCTGACGGTTGCGCCCTTGCTGTGGATGCTGTCGGTCAGCTTCATGGCGCGCGGCGAGGCGTCGCAGTTCCCGCCGCCGCTGTTGCCGGGCAATCCCAGCCTCGACAATTATCGCGTCCTTTTCGGCACCTTCGGTATCGGGCGTTTCCTGCTCAACAGCCTGTTCGTCTCGACGCTGGCGACCCTGCTCGCGCTGCTCTTCACGATCCCGGCGGGCTATGCCTTTGCCAAGCTGCGCTTCCGGGGCCGCGACGCGACCTTCCGCCTGCTCGTCGCCGCGCTCGTCGTGCCGGGGCAGATCGGGATGCTGCCGCTGTTTCTCGAACTAAAGGCGATGGGGCTCGTCAACAGCTATGCCGGCGCGCTGGTGCCATGGCTCGCGGGCATTTTCGGCATCTTCCTCGTCCGTCAATATTGCCTGTCGATCCCCGACGAGATGCTCGAGGCGGCGCGGATCGACGGCGCGAGCGAGGGTCAAATCCTCCGCCGCATCGTGCTGCCGATCCTGACCCCGATCATCGTCACGCTGGCGCTGTTCGTTTTCCTTGGCAGCTGGAACGACTTCATGTGGCCGCTGATCATCCTTGCCGACCAGCAGCTCTACACGCTCCCCGTCGCGCTCGCCGCGATGAGCCGCGAGCATGTGCAGGACAATGAGTTGATGATGGCGGGTGCGGTTGTCACTACCCTGCCCGTCCTCATCCTCTTCCTCGCGCTCCAGCGCTTTTACCTGAGCGGCCTGCTGACCGGGAGCGTCAAGGGATGAACCGAAGAATGACATATTGGACCGCGGCGCTGTTCGGCCTCGCCCTCGTCGCGGCACCCGCCGCCGCAAAGACGAAAATGCCTCCCGTTGCCGAGGGACAGGCGCCGCAGCCGCCGATCGAAACCGGAAACTACCCCTATCAGCTGTTCGTGCCCAAGGGCTATCTGGCGGACACGACGAAGCAATATCCGCTGCTGGTCTTCCTCCACGGATCGGGCGAGCGCGGCGACGATATCGCGAAGGTAAAGGCCCATGGCCCGCCGAAGATCGCCGATCGCGACCCTGCCTTCCCGTTCCTGACCGTATCGCCCTTGCTCGGCACCGATCAGGACTGGGATATCGAGAAGCTCGACCGGCTGGTCGACCATATTGCCAAAAGCCTGCGCGTCGATCGCGCGCGCATTTACCTCACCGGCCTCAGCCGCGGCGGCCATGCGAGCTGGCGCTGGGCGATCGCCGAGCCGAAACGCTTTGCCGCCGTCGCCGCGGTCGCCGGGCGCGGCAACCCGGGTGAGGCATGCCGGCTCATGGACCTGCCAGTCTGGGCCTTCCACGGTGACCGCGACGATGTCGTGACCCCCGAAGGCAGTTTCAACATGGCGCGCGCGATCCGCGCCTGCGGCGGCCGCAAGGTCCGCCTGACCATCTATCCCGACCTCGGCCACAACGCCTGGGATCCCGCCTACGACGACCCGGCGCTCTACGCCTGGCTGCTCGAACAGAGACTTCCCTCCCCGATGAATACCGACAAGGACGACAAATGACGCAGACTGTTTTCCCCGACGATTTCCTGTGGGGCGCCGCGACGGCCGCCTATCAGATCGAAGGATCGCCGCTTGCCGATGGTGCGGGTGCGAGCATCTGGCAGCGGTTCAGCCACGACCCGCGATTGATGGCGGTGAAAGGCGACACCGGCGACGTCGCGTGCGACCATTATAACCGCATGCCCGCCGACGTCGCACTGATGAAGGACTTGGGGTTGAAGGCCTATCGCTTCAGCGTCAACTGGGGCCGCGTGCTGCCCGAGGGGACCGGGCGGGTGAACGAGCCCGGCCTCGACTTCTACGAGCGGCTGGTCGACGAACTGCTCAAGCATGACATCGAACCCCTGCTGACGCTGCACCATTGGGATTTGCCCGCGGCGCTCGACGACAAGGGCGGCTGGCTCAATCGCGACAGCGCCGACTGGTTCGCCGACTATGGATCGGTGATGTATCGCCGCCTCGACGGCCGCGTGAAAAAATGGGTGACGCTGAACGAGCCGTGGGTGATCACCGACGGTGGCTATCTCCACGGCGCGCTCGCGCCCGGTCACCGCAACCTGTTCGAAACCCCGATCGCAAGCCATAATCTGATGCGCGCGCACGGCCGCGCGGTACAAGCCTATCGCAGCGAAGGCGCGCACGAGATCGGTCTCGTCGTCAATATCGAGCCCAAATATCCCGCGAGCGACAGCGCCGAAGACGTCGCCGCGACCGCGCGCGCGCATGCCTATATGAACCGCCAGTATCTCGATCCGGCGCTGAAGGGCAGCTACCCCGACGAACTGGCCGAGGTGTTCGGCGAGGCCTGGCCGCAATGGCCCGCCGAGGACCTTCGGGACATCAACCAGCCGCTCGATTTCATCGGCATCAACTATTACACGCGCAACGTCGTCAGGGCCGACCCGAACCAGTGGCCGGTCGGCGCCTCGCCGGTGAAGCAGGTCGCGACGCACACCACCACCGACTGGGAGGTGTACCCGCCCGCGCTGACCGACATGCTTATCTGGTTCCGCGATACCTACGGCGACATCCCCGTCTATATCACCGAGAACGGCGCCGCCTTCTACGATCCGCCGAAGGCCGGTCCCGACGGCATCGACGATCCGCTACGCTGCGATTACCTCCGCAGCCATATCTCGGCGATCGGCGATGCGATCCGGCAGGGCGTCGACGTGCGCGGCTATATGGCATGGTCGCTGCTCGACAATCTCGAATGGTCGCTGGGCTTTTCGAAGCGCTTCGGCATCGTCCATGTCGACTATGAGACGCAGGTCCGCACGCCCAAGCGCAGCGCGCGTTTCTATAGCAGCGTCATCGCGGCGAACGGCGGGAATCTCGGATGATCCGCTGGCTGCCGATCCTCGCCGCGGCGCTGCTCGCGCAGCCCGCGGCGGCGAAGGAGCGCGCCGACCGCTATAGCGCGATGACGTATAATATCCGGCTCGACCTGGCGTCGGACGGCGCCAATGCCTGGTCCCATCGGCGGAGCGCGCTGACGGGCCTCGTCGCCTATCATGCACCCGACCTCGTCGGCATGCAGGAGGTGTTGCTGCACCAGAAGCAGGCGATCGAAGCCGACCTGCCCGCTTATGCGTTCGTCGGGGCGGCGCGCGACGACGGCAAGGACAAGGGCGAGTTCTCGCCGCTCGGCTTTCGCCGCGACCGCTTCGCGCTGCTTGCGTCGGGCACCTTCTGGCTGTCGCCAACGCCGCAGGTTCCGGGCATGGGCTGGGACGCCGCCTATCCCCGTGTGGCGAGTTGGGCGCGACTGAAGGACAAGGCCTCACACCATGTGCTGCTGGTCGTGAACACGCATTTCGATCATGTCGGCACGACGGCGCGGATCGAAAGCGCAAAACAGATCCGGCGCTGGATCGGCGACAACCGCAAGTCCGGCGAGACGGCCGTGCTGATGGGCGATTTCAACAGCCCCGCGACGAGCAGTCCCTATGCCGCGATCGTCGAGCCCGGCAAGGGCGCGCTCCGCGACAGCGGCACGATCAGCCGCACGCCGCATTATGGCCCGCCCGGCACCTTCACCGGCTTCGACATTGCGCGCAGGGACGCGAGCCCTATCGACCATATCTTCGTGAGCAACGATGTGACGGTACTGCGCCATGCGACACTGACCGACCAGAATGGCGGCAAGCTGCCGTCCGATCATTATCCGGTGGTCGCGGACCTGTGCATCGGGAAGGGCTGCTGAGCCGCTACCCTACACGCGCCCCTGTCGGTTCATTCCGGCGCAACCCCGTCGAGCCAGCCGCCCGTGAAGCCGATGCGTTTCAGGCCGCGCACGATGTGCGGGTTCTTGCGCATCACCTTCCATACGAAACCGCTACGGTGATTTTCCATCATCGCGAGGATCGGTCCCTGGTCGATGCCGAGATAATCATTCGCGACCCAGCCATGCACCGGATCGACCTCGCCCGAGCGCGACCCAGCATCGGTGAAGGTGAAGCTGGGGTTGAAGGCATCCTTGAAGCCGTAGCGGGTGTAGAGCCGCTCGCCATATTGTGTACGCATCGCCATCAGCGCCGGGATCGTCACCTCGGGGGCAAAGGCCACCGAGCCGCCGGCGGCGGTCGGAGCGATCGTGCCGTCATCGACGACGCGGATCGCGCTGGCCCCGCGCGCCATATAGGTATTGAAGTTCCGCGGCGTGCCGTTCACGACCAGCTCGCCTTCGGAATAGGTCGGTCCGTCCGACGCGGTCCAGCCCCAGATGTCGGCGCTATATCCCGCCCATTTGTTCGGATTGTCCGCCCCGTAAGCGCGCTGCGCCAGCGTCGCGCGGCGGCTGTTCTCGAAATAATCGATGCCCTTGCCGCGCATGAAATCATCGCGAATACCGCGGAAATCGACCCACACATGGCTGTACTGATGCCCGAACATCGGCTCGAACTGTAGATGCTGTTGCCCGTAGAAACTGCCCCAGTCCTTTTCGAGATCGGCGGCCCAGCCCTTGTCCCACGCGTCCTTTCCGACGGGGTAGGTCGGCGACCCCAATGCGAGGATATAGACGAGCATGCCCTCGTTATAACCGACCCAGTCGTGCGGCTCCCAGCCCGCCTCGGGCTTCCACCCCATGCTGATCCCGTGCGAATTGGCGAGGTTCGTCGCCTCTGTGCCCGTCGTATTGCGCTGCACCCAGCGCCAGTCGACGCGGGTGTAGATTTTCTCGGCGAGGTCGCGGATCTCGGCCTCCACCGGATCGTCGCGATCATAATAGCTTTGTGCGAACAGAGCGCCGCCCAGGAACAGGCTGCTGTCGACCGTCGACAGTTCGACATCGCGAAACCGCGTGCCGTCGTCATTCTTCAGGAAATGATAGAAAAAGCCCTTGTACCCCGTGGCGCCCGCGACCCCGGCACCCTGCGGCGCGTTCCAGTAAAAGCGCAGGCAATCGCGCGTGCGCAGCGCGGCTTCGGCGCGCGTCACATACCCGCGCTCGGCGCCGATGCCATAAGCGGTGAGCGCAAAGCCCGTCGCGGCGATCGACGAGAAGGGATTGCTCGGCCAGCGATCGGGCGCGAGGCAGCGCTGCGTATCGGTGGTGTCCCAGAAATAGCGGAAGGTGCGCTGCGAGAGTTCTTCGGAAAAGGCGGCCTCGGTCATCGGCGCCATGGTGATCGCGGCGGGGGCAGCCGTCGACGGTGCCGGATTGGCGCCGCAAGCGGCGCTCAGCGCCACGAGGGGCAGGATGACGGCCCCGATCCGGAACGACATTTTATACTCCAAAAATCAGGCGCCCGGCCCGCGGGAGGGGGTGCAGGCCGGG
>NZ_DASWTD010000185.1:0-4873 GCF_036402335.1 Sphingopyxis sp.
GGGCGGTTGCCGGGTCGCGCCGACGCGCCCGATCCCGCCGTCATCGGCCTGTCGCGCGATCAGGCGACCGACATCTTCCTGTCGCAGCTGACCAGCCGCCAGATGGATCGGTTGTCGCGCCATCTGCAGGCGCGCGGCGAAGGCTTTTATACGATCGGATCGTCGGGGCACGAAGGCAATGCCGCGGTCGCGGCAGCGCTGCGCGTCACCGACATGGCGTTCCTCCACTATCGCTCGAACGCGTTCCAGCTCCACCGAGCCCGGCAGATGCCGGGGCAGAATCCGACATGGGACATGCTGCTGAGCTTTGCGGCGTCGAGCGAAGATCCGATTTCGGGCGGCCGGCACAAGGTGATCGGATCGAAGCCGCTCAACATTCCGCCGCAGACCTCGACGATTGCGTCGCACCTGCCGAAGGCGGTCGGCGCCGCCTTTTCGATCGGCATCGCCCGCCGCCTCGGCATGAGCGGACTGCCGCTTCCCGACGACGCGGTGGTGCTGACGAGTTTCGGCGATGCGTCGGCGAACCATTCGACCGCGCAGGGCGCGTTCAACACTGCCGGCTGGGCGGCGTTCCAGGGCTCGCCGATGCCGCTCATTTTCCTCTGCGAAGACAATGGCATCGGCATTTCGACGCGCACTCCAACGGGCTGGATCGAGGCGCAGTTCCGCCACCGTGCAGGACTGCACTACATCAAATGCGACGGCACCGACCTTGTTTCGGCCTATGCGGGCGCGGCCGAAGCCGCCGATTATGCGCGTCGATATCGCAAGCCGGTCTTCCTCCACATGGCGACGGTGCGGCTTTATGGGCACGCCGGATCCGACGTGCAGGGCGCCTATCTGCCCAAGGCACTGATCGAGGCCGACGAGGCGCGCGACCCGCTGCTTGCCGGCGCCGCGCTGATGGCCGAACACGGCTGGATGTCGCCCGCCGAAATCGCCAAAGCCTATGAGGACATCGGCGCGACCCTGGCGCGGCAGGCCGAGGCGGCGATCCTGCGGCCGAAGATCACGACGCCGGCACATGTGATGGACAGCCTGATCCCGCCGAAGCGCGAGATGGCGCGCCCGAACACGCCATCGGACGAGGATCGCAAGGCGATGTTCGGCAGCGATGCCGGCGCGATGGACAAGCCGCAGCATATGGCACGGCTTTTGAGCTGGGCGCTCGCCGACCTGATGCTCGCGTACAAGGAAATCGTCGTCGCGGGCGAGGATGTCGGGCCGAAGGGCGGCGTCTACAATGTCACCGCCAAGCTCCACCAGCGTTTCGGATCGGCGCGCGTCGTCAACACATTGCTCGACGAACAGGCGATCCTCGGGCTCGCGATCGGCATGGCGCACAACGGCTTCCTGCCGATGCCCGAAATCCAGTTCCTCGCCTATGTCCACAATGCCGAGGACCAGATCCGCGGCGAAGCGGCGACATTGAGCTTCTTCTCCGACGGGCAATATACCAACCCGATGGTGCTGCGCATCGCGGGGCTCGGTTATCAAAAGGGCTTCGGCGGGCATTTCCACAACGACAACAGCCTGGCCGTCTTTCGCGACATCCCGGGTGTGATCCTTGCGGTGCCGTCGAACGGCCGCGATGCGGTCGCAATGCTCCGCGAATGCGTCCGGCTAGCGCGCGAGGAGCAGCGGGTCGTCGTCTTCGTCGAGCCGATCGCACTCTATATGACCCGCGACCTCCACGAAGAAGGAGATGGGCTGTGGACAAGTGTCTATGAGGCGCCCGGCGACGGCGCACCGATCCGTTTCGGCGACGTCGGCGTCCATGGCAACGGCGACGACCTTGCGATCGTCACCTATGGCAATGGCACTTATTATTCGCGGCAGGCCGAAAAGCTGCTCGCCGCCGACGGCGTCAAGGCGCGCGTGATCGATCTGCGCTGGCTCGGTCCCGTCGACGAGGAAAAGCTCGTCGCCGCGGTCGGCGACGCCAAGCGCATCCTGATCGTCGACGAATGCCGCATCACCGGATCGCAGAGCGAGGCGCTGATGGCGACCTTCGTCGAACGCACCCCCGGCAAGAAGCTCGCGCGCATCGCCGCCGACGACAGCTTCATTCCCCTGGGCAAGGCCGCTACCCTGACCCTTCCGAGCCGCGATTCCATCTATGCTGCCGCGAAGGAGTTGCTCGCATGAGCGCGCGCAAATCCGCGCTCGTCGTCGCGCCCGGCCGCGGCACCTATGGCAAGGGCGAACTCGGCAGCATCGCGCGGCTGCATGGACAGCGGTTCGGCGATCTGATCGCCAATTTCGACGCGCAGCGCCGCGAGCGCGGCCAGCCGACGGTGAGCGAACTCGACGGCGCCGAGCGCTTCAGCGTCGCGACGCATATGCGCGGTGACGTTGCGGCGCCGTTGATCTACACCGCGACGATCCTCGATTTCCTCAGCATCGATCGCGGGCAATATGACATCGTCGCGGCCCTCGGCAATTCGATGGGCTGGTACAGCGCGCTCGCTTGCGGCGGTGCGGTATCGGTCGAGGACGGCTTTCGCATTGCGAACGCGATGGGGCTCAACAGCCAGACGCACGGTCCCGGCGGCCAGATATTGCTGCAGGTGGTCGACGAGGATTGGCGCCCGGTCCCTGGCCTGCGCGAGGCGCTGTTCGCGCTGACCGCCGACATCGGATCGCGTCCCGGCCATGCGCTGGCGCTGTCGATCGATCTTGCGGGAATGCTCGTGTTTGCCGGTAACGAGGAGGGACTTGCGGCGCTGCTTGCCGAAGCGCCCCCGACTCCGGGTCGCGACCCGCTGCGGCTCGCCGGCCACGGCCCGTTCCACACGCCGCTGATGTTCGGCAGTTCGGACAAGGCGAAGGCCGAACTGCCGCATTCGCTGTTCGGCCGCCCCGCGCTGCCGATGGTCGACGGGCGCGGCCATATCTGGCGCCGCCATTCGAGCGATCCAGCTGCAGTCTGGGACTACACCTTCGGCCACCAGATATTGGCGCCTTATGATTTCGCGCTCTCGGTGCAGGTCGCGGTTCGCGAATATGCTCCCGACGTCATCATCCTGCCCGGCCCCGGCGACACGCTGGGCGGTGCGATCGCGCAATCGCTGATCGGCATCGGCTGGCAGGGAATCGGCAGCAAGGCTGATTTCGCCGCGCGGCAGGCGGCCGATCCGGTCCTGCTCTCGATGGGCCGCGCCGAACAGAGTCTGCTCGTAACCGGAAGCCAATAGGGCCGACGGAGAGGAACGTCTCCGCCGACCCTGTCGTTTGCGCGGGGTCAGGTGGGGTTGACCCCGCGCGAATGAACGGCAGCGCCCATGGGGACCAACTCAAAGGCGGTACACCGTTCATTTTCCTTATAGGCGCGGTGCGCCGTTTCTGGCCGGACCCGCGCTGCGATCATGCGCCAAAACGGACCGGATTGGCGGGCCCGCCGCGCGCATATTCGGCAATGAACCGCAGCCGCAGCAGTTCGGCGACATTGCCCGCACCGGCGCGCCGCATGATGTTGGCACGGTGCACCTCGACGGTGCGCGGGCTGAGTTCGAGCTGGCGCGCGATCGCCTTGTTGCCGAGCCCCGCGGCGATGGCGTCCAAGATGTCACGCTCGCGCGGGGTCAGCGCCGCGAGCCGTTCCTCGGCCGCGCGATGCTGGTCGAGCGTGTCCTGGCGCAGGCGCCAGTCGCCGAGCGACTGCTCGATCGTCCGGCGAACGAGGCGCGGATCGAGTGGTGCGGGCAGCAAATCCTGTGCACCGCCGCGCAGGATCGCGCGCGTTTCCTCGATCGTCAGGCGATCGGCAGCGACGAAGATTGTCGTCCCGGCGCGTTCGGCGACGCGGTCGAGCAATGCGGCACCGCTCGTCGGGCCGGGTTGCCGCCAGTGGAACAGCAGGATGCCGCCTTCGCGATCGGCGCCCGCGTCCAGCCAGGCGTCGGCGTTCGCAAAGCTGCGGATGACGCGTCCCGCGGCAGTGGCGAGCACGCGAAAGCAGGCGGCGCGCTCGACCGGGTCGGGCAGGACAAGATGGATATGGCCCCCGTTTTCGTTCACCCGGCCATGCTGGTCGGTCCCGCGCGCCAGGCCCAGCGCCGTTCGTTCGGCTCCGGTACCATTGCGGACGCATCGCGCCGGCTTGACCAAAATCGTATACGATGTACTAGGGCCCCGACGCCATCATCGCAGGGGCCGCTTCTTGACCGCCGATTCGCAAGATATTCCCTTGGGCGTAACCCCGCACCCGGCGACGATCATACTCGTCGGTTGCGGCAATATGGGCGGCGCCATGCTCTCCGGCTGGCTGAAGAGCGGCGTGCCCGCATCGTCGATCATCGTGATCGACCCGGCGCTGGCCACGGCGCCCGCGGGCGTGCGGCTGGCGGCTTCGGTCCCGGTCGGTCTCGCGCCGCCTTCGGTGCTCGTGCTGGCCGTGAAACCCCAGAAACTTGCGGAGGTTGCCCCCTCGTTCGCGGCGCTGGTCACCGCCGATACGATGCTCGTGTCGGTGCTCGCGGCGGTCGAGTTCAGGACGTTGCGCTACCATTTTCCGGTGGCAGGATCGCTGGTGCGCGCGGTGCCGAACCTCCCCGCCGCGATCGGGCGCGGGGTCACCGCGCTCGCAGGCGAAAATGTGGACGGGGCGTCGCGAACGCTGGCTGAAAGTCTTTTTGTTCCGCTCGGTGTGGTGGAATGGATGGAGGACGAAGCCCTTTGCGCGATCGCAACGACGGTTTCGGGAGCGACGCCCGCCTTCTTCTTCCGCATTGCCGACGCGATGGCGCTCGCCGCCGAAGCGCAGGGGCTGAGCCGCGAGCAGGCGCTCCGGCTGATCGCCGAGACGATGGCCGGATCGGCAGCGATGCTGGCCGAGCCCGGCGCCGATCCCGCCGACATGGCGCGCCGC
>NZ_DASWTD010000186.1:0-12464 GCF_036402335.1 Sphingopyxis sp.
TGGGCGCTGCTCGACAAGGCGAGCGGGCGGCCGCTGCGGGTGACGGCGGAGGTGGTCGCGCCCTTCGCCCGGGAGGCTTCATGAGCGGCGCGGCGCTGTGGCGGCCGATGCGTGCGGAGGATTTGCCCGCGGTCGTTGCGATTTCGGACGTCGTGCATGGCGACTTCACCGAGCCGCTGGCAACCTTTGCCGACCGCCTTGCCCATTATCCGTCGGGCTGCGCGATATTGGAGTGCGGGGGCGAGCCCCTCGGCTATCTGATCAGCCATCCTTGGCCGCGCGACGCGGAACCGCCGAAGCTCGGTGCCTTGCTGGGACCGATTGCGGCGGCGGACAGCTATTATCTCCACGACATCGCGTTGCTGCCTGCGGCGCGCGGTACGGGCGCCGGGGCGTCGGCCACGGCCTTTGCCACGAGGCAGGCGGAAATCGAACGATGCCACGACATCCGGCTGGTCGCGATTCAGGGCGCTGACAGCTACTGGCATGCGCAAGGGTTCGCCTATGTCGGCGGCGAGCGCGATGGTCCCTACGGGCCGGGATCGTATCTGATGCAGCGCGGGATCGACGCGGCATGACGGCGGCGCTGCATATCCGCCCCGCCGGTGCCGACGATGCCGCCGCGATCTGGGCGATTCTCGAACCCGTTATCCGCGCCGGCGAGACCTATACGCTCGATCGCGACATGCGCGAGACCGATGCACTCGGATACTGGTTCGGGGCGGACAAGGAGACATTCGTCGCCGAAGCGGACGGCGTCGTCCTCGGCACCTATTATCTCCGTGCCAACCAGGCGGGCGGTGGCGCGCATGTCTGCAACGCGGGCTATATGACCGGCGCGGCGGCGACGGGGCGCGGCGTCGCGCGCGCGATGTGCTTGCACTCGATCGACCATGCGCGGGCGCGCGGTTTTCGCGCGATGCAGTTCAATTTCGTCGTCAGCAGCAATGTGCGTGCGGTGGGACTGTGGCAGTCCCTCGGCTTCGAGGTCGTCGGGCGTCTGCCGGGCGCGTTCGCGCACCCGGCGGAAGGTTTCGTCGATGCGCTGGTGATGGTCCGGCCGCTCTGACTATTCCCTGAAGCGTTCGGCCAGCGGCCTGTCGGCAAGGGCTTTCAGCGCTTTCAGTATCGCGCCGTGAACGTCGCCGACTTCTTCGAAGAGCGCGCGATAGACCTCGCTTATCCGCACGCTGTATGCGTCGAGGCGGCGGAGCTGGTCGCGGCCGGCATCGGTCAGCCGGAAGATCTTGCGCCGCGCATCGGCGGGGTCGGCGTGCTGGGTGACAAAGCCGAGGCGGAGAAGCGCAGGGCATTTCTGGACCACCAGCTGGTGCGACTGGCCGAGCGCGCGGGCGAGCTCGGCCGCCGTGGCTTCGCCCGCCGCCTCGAGCGCGGTGAGCAAGGAGCAGGAGCGGACAGGGACGGTAATCCCCGCATCGTCGAACAGCGGACGTGTCTGTTCCTCGATCCGCTGGCTCAAAGCTTCGCTGAGGCGGCCAAGGAACGAGATGTCGTCGAGATCAGTCGAGGCGGGCATAGGTCTGGGTCGTTCCGTCGCGGTCGAGGTGTTCGAGCGCGATAACCTTGCCGCCTTTGCGCAGAATACGGAAGCGGAAGTCGCGCACCCCCTCGATCGCCAGCAGATCGCCGCCGAGCGGTTCGAGCGTCAGGCGGAAGCGTTCGCGCCATGTGTAGAGCAATTTGCCGTCGACAAGGTCGACGCGCCGGCCTTCGTAGCGGCCGGCGATCGCCTTGAGCGCGGCAGCGGACGGCTGCGGGCGCGCGGCGAGTTCGGGGGCGAGCCAGTCGGCGTCGGCTCGTTTCGCCGGATCGGCCTTGGCCAGTTCAGCGAGCGCGAGGCGGTGTGCGACGGCGAGCGCGTCGGCAGATGCGAGCAGATGGTCGGGCGTGACGCCCTGTCCCTCGAAATCACCGCCGTCGACGGGATCGCGAATCTGGCCGATCGGCACCTGCACGAAAAAATCACTGCCGACGGGCTTGCGGTCTACCGGATGCGCGCCGCCCGCGGTGCGTTCGCCGACGAGGGTCGCGCGGCCCAGTTTCTTCAGCGTGTAGGCGAACCATTCGGCGGCGGAGAAGCTGGTCGAGCCGGTGAGGATATAGACGGGTTTACCGGTCAGCCGTTTCGCGGGCAGCGCGGGGAGGACCCATTGGCCGCGCTCGACGCGGCGGCCATCGAGCGTGTAATAATAGTCGAACAGCTCCTGATCCTTGTCGCCGCGGAAGAGCTGGCTCGCGAGCAACTGCGCCATCTCCAGATGTCCGCCATTGTTGTAGCGCAGGTCGTAGATCACCGCGTCGCCATTCTCGATGAAGCGCATCGCCGCCGCCGCGGCGTCATAGCCCAGTTCGGGGTCGGCGAAATGCGTCAGGTCGACATAGGCGATATTGCCGCCCAGATAGCGGAGGCCGGCAAAGCCGAAATTCTGCCGTGCCTCGCGCCGACGTTCCTCGTCGCGCAGCGCAGCGGCGCGTATCGGGTCTTGCTTCGCGGCCTGATCGGCAACCCATGCCGGATCGACTCCAACGGCGAAATGCAGGTCGTTGCTCGCCTCGATCAGATCGGCGGTCAGCGCGCGCGCCAGCGCCGCCTTGTCGGTGACGGCGTCATAGTCGCCCGTCTCGAGATGCGCTTGGAGAGCCGCGGCGAGCGTCTTCGCCTTGTCGGGAAAGACGTAAGCGGCCTCGATCGCCTGCCCGAGTTCTTCGACCACCGCGCGCTTTTCGGGAGCGCTCAGCGGCGCTTCGCCGGTCGCCCCGACCGGTACGAGCCATGCCATCGTCACAACCAGGGCGGCCGCCCATCGTCTGGCCTGCATGTGCAATTCCTTCGTGATGCAGATATACAATATATTGCGCAATATATTGTATAATTATCTGACGCAAGCCCGGACGGGAACCATCGCGGCGGGCAGCGGTATGGTCCGGGGAGGGGGTGCAGCGAAGGACAGGCGCAATGGAAACGCAATTACTGCATCGCGGCCGCTTGATCGATCATCTCCAGCTCGTCGTCGCGGACCTTGGTGCGAGCCGGAAATTCTATGAGGCGATCTTTGACATACTCGGCATGCCGATCGGCGGCGAGGCCGAGGATTATTTCTGGGCCGACGAACTGTTCGTCTCGACCGCCGACAGCGAGGCGGCGCTCGGCAAGCTGACCGGCCGGCACCATCTCGCTTTTCAGGCGGCGGATCGCGCGATGGTCGACGCCTTCTACGAGGCTGGCCTCGGGGCGGGCGGCCGCGACAATGGCGCGCCGGGCGAACGGCCCTATCATCCCGGGTATTACGCTGCGTTTTTGCTCGACCCCGACGGGAATAATATCGAGGCGGTCTATCATGGCGAGCACGAGCGCAGCGTGCCCTCGGTGGAAATCCGCTTCTAGACGCGCGGATCGCCCGTTGCGGGCTTCGCGCCGCCGATGCTGTGCCACCAATGTTCGAGTGCGGACCGGATCGCATCCTCGGGATCGCCGTCGCGCCTGAATGCCCACCAGAGGATCGCGCCCTGCCACAGCGCGAGCATTTGCCATCCCGTCCGCTCGGCGGATCCCGCTTGCGAAACAAGGCGGCTGCCCAGCGCCTTTGCAAGATAGCTGCCCCAAGCGTGCCCGCGTGCCCGAAGGACGGGATCGCGAAAGTCCTCACGCAAGAGAAGGAGTCCGCCGGTTACGCTATATTCGGCCATGCCGCCGGGCATGAGGCGAAGGAGCAGCGCGATCGCCCCCGCCGGAGTGGCTGGAGCCTCGCGGTCCGCAACTGCGGTGAGGGCGTCGAGACGATCCCACGCATGGAGAAGCACCGCGCGGATCATCGCTTCACGGGTTCCGAAACGCTGCACCAGCGTCGCGGACGAAAGGCCGACCGCCGCCGCCGCTTTAGAGAAGCTCAGCCCGTCGGGACCCGTCGTCTCCATGCTGGCCAGCAGCGCGTCCAGCACGTCATGATCGGAAATTGTCTTGATCCTGCCCATGTCGATGATTTATAAACGTACGTTCGGTTATTTACAAGGATGGTGCATGGCAAGGATCGTTGGATATATCGCGGCGAGCCTCGACGGCTTTATCGCGGATGCGGACGACGGCCTCGACTGGCTGTTTGCCTATGACGGCATCGACCTTGGCGAGCATGACTATCGCCGGTTCATCGAGGGCATCCGGACAGTCGTGATGGGCCGGGCAACCTATGATTTTCTGGAGAAGGACGGCGCGCCCTGGGCCTATGGCGAACAGCGTGTGCTGGTCGTCACGTCGCGGCCGATCGCCGATCCGAAGGGTCCGCTTGAGACGCGAAGCGACATCGACGCGCTCGTGGCGGAGTTGCGGGGCCTCGACGATGGCGATGTCTGGATGCTGGGCGGTGGCCGGTTGCAGATGGCTTTCATCGAACGGGATGCGCTCGATGAAATCGAGATTTACGTGATGCCGGAACTGCTCGGCGGCGGAAAGCCGCTGTTTCCGCCCACCGGGTTCCGGCGCGGATTGCGCCTGATCGGGGCCAGCGCCCTCGACCGGGGATGCGTGCGCCTCCATTACGGATTTTAAGTTGCCTTACGGGGCTTCGGCCACGTGCTGCCGTGTTTCCCGGTCGACCAGGCGGCGCAATTGCTGGAGCAACGGATGCCGCGCCGTATGTTTGACGCCATAACCGAGATTGAACCGGTAATCGAAGCCGGGGGCATTCTTGCCGACAAGATGCTGGAGCATGGTTTCCAGCTTGTCGAAGCCCTTGGCGAGGATCGCCTCGGGCGAGGCGGCCGCGCTATATTCGTCCCAGAGCGCAAGCAACTCGTCGCTGAGGTCGGCGGGTAGCGGCGCGCAGAGCGTGACAAGATCGGCGCGTTCCTGTGCGGCGCGCCCGTCGCCCGCGACCTGCTGCGTCGCCGGAACGTCGCCTGAGATCGCCTCCCCCAGATCGTGGACGATGCAGAGCTTGAGCAGTCTGAGCCGGTCGAAATCGCCGAGTTCGCGGTCGAACAGCATCGCCATCAGGCAGAGACGCCAGCTATGTTCGGCGGTGCTTTCGGCTCGGCCCTGCGAGGTGATGCCGCTGCGCAGCGTATCCTTGAGCTTCTCCGCCGACTGGACGAAGGCGAGGATCGCGTCGAGGCGCGCGGGGTCGTGTCGAATGGCCTGTTCCATCGGGCGGTCATAGAAATGCCCCGCGGACGCGGACACGTAAAAATTATACGCGTCAGGACAGGGTGGTCGTCAGCCGGCCGGTCCGTCCGTCCGAAAGCGGGATGGTTTCCCAGCGCATCGTCCCGGCGCGGACAGGGATTTCGGCGCTGTGGTTGCCGCCGGTTCGCACGTCGAGCGTCTGGAACGGGCGGTCGAACCAGCCCGCCGCGTCGAGCCCCGCTTCAGCGCGGACGATCTCGGGCGTCGCGAAGCGCCACAGCGAGGTGCCGATCCAGCCCTGCGTGTCGGACCGCCACGACGCGGCACGCGCGGGCGACGCGGCGAGCAGGCGGTGCGTCGCGTCGCAGACGAGGTGGACGGCTTGCGTCGAGGTTTCGACGAGCCTTTTCAGCGCGGCATCGGCGTCGCCACCCGTCTGCGCCGCGATGAGGTCGACGATTTTGTCGCGGTGGACCGTATCGGGTTCGTGCGTGCCGCTTTCCCAGCGCGACACGCTGGCCTGCGACACGCCGAGCAGCTCGGCGAAATGGCCCTGCTTGATCGCGTTCAGGCGGCGGAACCGCCGCAGCGCGCGGCCGATCGGCAGATCATGTATCATTGCGCCATATTAGCGCAGGGCGATGCCGCCTGTCAGCCCCGATCCTCAGGCATAGCCGACCCAGCCGCGCCAGGTGAAGGCGGCGTAAAATTGTTCGACGCCTGTGAAGCCCGCGGCGCGCAGCACCTCCTCGTCGGCTTCGGGGCTGAGCATCGCGACATGCGTCGCGACCGCCTCGCGGCCCTTCGCGACCTGCTCGGGGTCGCCGCCCGAAGCGATGGCGTAGGATGCGTAGCGATCGAGCCAGCGGTCGCGTTCGTGCGCGCCCTGCGGAAAACTCCCGTGCGCGGCGACGAAGGGCGCGCCGGGCCTGAGGCGGCGGCGGATTTCGGCGGCGGTGCGGATGCGTTCCTCGCGCTCGAGGAAATGCAGGGTGAGCAGGCAGGTCGCGCCATCGAAGGGGCCGGCGGGGGCGTCGTCAATATAGCCTTCGACAAGGTCGGCGCGGTGCGCGTTCGGCCCCATGACCTTTGCCGCGAGATCGAGCATCGGTCCCGCGGGATCGACGCCGGTGAAGCGCCAGCCGCGATGCGCCTCGGCCATTGCCTTCATCTCGCTGCCGCCGCCCGCGCCGAGGACGAGGATATGCGCGTGGTCCGGAGCGCGCTCGGCGAGCAACAGCCCTGTCATGCGGTGAAGCCCGTCGAGCCCGGGGACGAAACGCCGCGGCCCTTCGGTGTAGCGGGCGACCGCCTCGGGGTCCTTGAAGCTGTCGAGAAAATGCTGCGCGCCTTCAGCCATGGATTTGCTCCTGTGCTGTGGGAGAGAGGGATCGCGCGGCCAGGCGCGCGTGGAAATCGGCGGCAAGCTGCGCAAGCGTCACCTCGCCAAAGCGGGCGAGCAGCAGCGTCTCGGCGTCGCGGAAACTGCTGTCGAGCGCGGCGTTGACCGCCTGCTCGACGAGGCAGCCGGGGGCTTCGGTGCGGTTGCCCATCGCCATGAGGCCGGGCCGGCCGATCGCGTCATAGACATCGCGCATCGTGATGTCGGCGAGGCTCTTTGCGATCGTCCAGCCGCCGCCATGGCCCTTTTCGCTGCGGACGAAGCCCGCGTCGCGAAGCCCGCCGAGGATGCGGCGGATCACGACGGGGTGCGTCTGCATCGCCTTGGCGAGCTGTTCCGAGGTCATCGGTTGGCCCTGCTCGGCCATATGGAGGAGGACGTGGAGCACGCCCGAGAGTCGGCTGTCGCGTTTCATGTAACTTTACATAGTGCGTGAAATGGATCCGTCAAGACACGGGATTGACCGGCGACGGCGGAGCGGTTAGCCACGCCGGCGATGACCAACGACCGATCCACCCGATTCAAGGCGTATTGGCGCTCCTTTACATAGGAGCGGCATGGCATCACCTGTGACCATCGCCGCCGTGTCCGGAAGGCGAATGGTTGTCATCACATCATCACACCACCAACTCCCGGTCGCGGCGCGCGCTTTTGAAAGAAGACGCGACATGACCGATACCTTGCTTGCCCTGTCGACCGACCATTGCCGCATCACGCCGCTCCTTGCCGATGATGCCCGCGCGCTCGCCGCGATTACCGACGAAACGGTGACCTCGCAGGTCCATTTCCTGCCCGCGCCGTTCACCGAAGCCGACGCCCGCGCGCTGATCGCGGGATCGGGCGGCGGCGATGTGTTTCACGCGGTTCGCGACGAGAGCGGTCTCGATCTCAACGGTGTGATCGGGGTCCATCGCCGCGTGGGACAGGAATATGAGATCGGCTACTGGTTCGCCGCGCGCGTGCGGGGCAAGGGCATTGCGACCGAGGCGGTGCGCGCGGTCGTCGGCGCGCTGGCTTCGTCGCGACCGGGCTGCTCGATTGTCGCCGAATGCCACCCCGACAACGAGCGATCGCGTGCGCTGCTCCGCCGGATCGGTTTCGTGTCGACCGGGATGGCGGGGAAGCGCCCGGGGCGGACGTTGATGAGCTGGCGCGCGGCGCCTGCCTGGCGCATCGATGTGTGCTGATCAGCTCTTGCTGAGTTCGAACACGACGCCGACCGACACGGTGACATTTTCCTGGCCGGGATCGATGCGCGTGCCGGCGTCGAAGCGCATCATCGCGGGCGCGCGATGGGACCGATAGCCCGAGCTGTCGGTAACCGAGACGACGCGTTTGACGCGCATGTTCAGCGTGCGGGCATAGATGTCGGCGCGTTCCATCGCGTCCTTGATGGCGGCTGCGCGGGCGCGTGCCGCCGATTCGGGGGTTGCCTCCCACGACGTCATCGGCCCCTGGATGTTGGTCGCCCCTGCATCGACAAGGCGGTCGATCATCGCGCCGGCATTTTTCGCATCGCGAAAGCTGATCATCAGATTGTGCCGGACCGTAAAGCCCTTGATCTTTTCCGATCCTTCATATTCGCTGCCGGGCGACAAGGTCATGTTGGAGGTGAAAAAATCCTCGTCCTTCACGCCGAGGCGCTTGAGCGAGCGCCGCATCTCGTCGAGTTTCCCGGCATTGCGGCGCAGCGCGTCGGATGCGCGCGGGGCGAATTCCTCGACCCCCGCGACGATCTGGATCATGGTCACGGGCTGGCTGTCGAAACCCTGGCCCGTCACCGTCAGTCTGGTGCTGTTTTCCGAAAGACCGTCTTCATTGGCCGTCGCCGCGAGGATGACGGGCACCGCCGCGACAAGAGCAAGGATCGCGAACAGCTGATATTTTCGTTGGACCGGCATGGTTGTGACTCCACATGGAAGCCCGACCCTACCGGTTCATCGTTAAGAACGGATCAAGCCCGGCCCCGACCGGGCGGCCCCGGCTCCTCCCGCGACATCCTGTTCGGCAGAAGCGGCCGCGACCTCCTCGGTCAGTGCCTTGACGATCGCCGCGACCGAGGTGGGCGCATAGGCGAAGCCCATATGGCCGCAGTCGACCTCTACCTGCCGGTCGCTTTCGTGCGGCTGGCCGCGCGCGCTGCTGACCGCGACGACGCCGTCATGTTTCGACCAGAGCGCGAAGGTGGGCATTTCGGGGCGCGGTGCGGGGTGGAAGTCGATCGGCGGATTGTCGACCGGATGGCGTGCGATCAGGTGATAGAGGCGCCACGCGCGGTTGGCGCGGCGGCTGCCCGAGAAAGGCGAACCGAGCGTCACGACGCGCGCGACCTTGTCGGGGTGATGCTTGGCATATTCGCGTGCATAGATGCCGCCGAGCGACCATCCTACCAGCGCGGGGGCGTAGCCGGTGCGATCGATGATCCACTGGACGCGGGTGTCGATACGATCGATGATATCGGCGGTCGCGCCGCGGTTGAAGCCGAGGCCCCACGCGTAACAGCGAAAGCCCGAACGGCGGAGGTCGGCGCGCAAGGCCTTGGTCGCCCAGTCGCCCGACAGGAAGCCGGGGAGGACCATCACCGGCGGATGCTCGCTGTCGGGGTTCGGCTCGGGCGGCATCGGGCGGATGCGGCCGCCGAGCGCACGTGCCAGCGAGCCGATCTCGCGCCATAGCAAGGTCAACGGCGGCAGCGCGTCGGGATCGGGAATGCGCGCGGGCCATTCGGCGCGCCGGGTGAGGAAGCCGCGGATCATCGTGGGCCTAATCCCATAATCGTCCTTCCCGCGAAAGCGGGAATCCAGTGACCCCTTGCCCTGTCCGAAATGGGGAAGCCGGACCCCGGGGTCAAGTCGAGCGAGCCGCGCGTCTCGCTCGAGGGCGACCAAAGGCGAAGGTCAGCGCTTCGGAACCAGCCGCACCAGCTTGCCATCCTCGCCGTCGGTGAGCAGCCAGACCGACCCGTCGTCGCGCACCTCGACCTCGCGGATGCGCTGGCCGAAATCCCAGCGGTCCGACTTGTGGAGCGTGTCGCCGTCTATGCCCATGCGGATCAGCCCTTCGCCCGAGAGCGCGCCCATCAACAGGCTGTTCTTCCAGCCGGGATAGGCGTCGCCGCCGTACCAGGCGAGGCCGGCGGGCGAAACCGACGGGTTCCACCACAGCTTCGGCGCCGCAAATTCGGGGCGCGTCGGATGATCGGGAATATCCTTGCCATCATAATGATCGCCGTTCGACACGACCGGATAGCCGTAATTGGCCTTGGCCTCGACGAGGTTGACCTCGTCGCCGCCCTTCGGGCCCATTTCCTGGTTCCACAATTTGCCGGTACCGTCGAAGGTGATGCCGAGCAGGTTGCGATGGCCGAGCGACCAGATTTGCGCGGTGACGCCGCCCCCATCGGGTTTTGAGGCGTCGGCGAAAGGGTTATCGGCGGGTACGCTGCCGTCGGGATTGAGGCGGAGGACTTTGCCCAGGTTGGCCTTCATATCCTGCGCAGGGTCGAACTTCTGGCGTTCACCCGACGTGACGAAGAGATATTTGCCGTCGGGCGAGAAGGCGAGGCGATGCGAGAAATGCCCCCTGCCTTCGACCTTGGGATCCTGTTTCCAGATGATCCGGAGTCCCTCGAGCCGCGGCGACGCGCCCTGGATCAGCTTTGCCTTGCCGACGACGGCGCCGAATGTCTTGCCGGTGCCGGCTTCGACCCAGCTCAGATAGACGGTGCCGCTCGTCGCGAAGTCGGGGGCGACGATGACGTCGCCGAAACCGCCCTGGCCGCCATAGGCGACCGCCGGAACCCCGGCGACATCCTGCGTCGGGCCATTTTCCTGCCATAGCTTCAATTTGCCCGATTTTTCGGTGACCAGCGCGGCGCGGGTGCCGGGGACGAAGGTCATCGCCCAGGGCTCGTTGAAGCTCGCGACCTCCTTGACGGTGAAGGGTGCGTCGGCGAGCGGGGTCGCGGGCTGCGCGCCCGAGGCGTCGAGCTTGGCGGTGTCGGCGGGGGCCGCTTCGGTCGACGCGGGGGCGGCCGAACAGGCAGCGACGGCCAGCGCGGCGATCAGGGCAAGGTGCGGCAGGTTTTTCATCGAAATGGGCTCGCTCTGCTGGGGAAGGATGCGCCGTTCTGACGCGGTCGCCGCCGCTTGTCGAGAGCCGTATACGATTATCGCCCATGGCGGGGCGCGGGCCCCTAGCGGCTGGCCGCCTCGCGCCGCGCGGTGATCGTCTCGACGCTGTCCATGATCGCGTCGACGGCCTCGCTCGCCGGAGGCGCATCGGCGCGTTTCTGCGAGAATTGTCCGCTGTTCATGATTTCCTCGAGCGCGGCGCGGGCGCGCGATACGCGGCTTTTCATCGTGCCGAGCGCGCAGTCGCAGATGCTCGCGGCCTCCTCATAGGAAAGCCCGCCCGCACCGACGAGGATCAGCGCCTCGCGCTGGTCCTGCGGCAATTCCATCAGCCCGCGTTGCAGATCGGCCATCTCGCCGCTGTCTTCCTGGCTCGCCGGGGTCGACAAGGTGCGCTCGACCGCGGTCTCGTCATATTCGCCGCGAAACTTGTTGCGGCGCATCTGCGAGAGGAAGGTGTTGCGCAGGATGACGAAGGTCCAAGCCTTGATCGAGGTGCCGCGCTCGAACCGCTCGCGCGACGCCCACGCCTTGACCATCGTGTCCTGTGTCAGGTCGTCGGCGAGGTCCTGATTTCCCGACAGGCTGCGGCCATAGGCGCGCAGGTGGGGAATGACGCCGGCCAGCAACGCCTTGAATTCGCTGTCCGACAGGGTGTCGGTCTGCGGCTGCGACGCAGCTGTGGTTTCGGTCATTATTGCTTCGAGCTTTTCTGATCGAGCTGGGAAAGAAGGTCGAGCATGTTGTCGGGCAATTGTTCGGAAACGATGTTGCCATAGATCATGCGCAGCTTCGCACCCACCGGTTCGGGCGCCTGCCGACCGGTCAGTGTGCGGTGCCACTGGTCGCTGCCCGTACCGGGAAAGCTGCCCTGCTGCCGATGCGGTGCATCGGTCATCGGGTGCGGAGTGCCCTTGCCGTTCATCCTGTTGTTGCCTTGCGTAGCCATGCCGAAGCAACGACGAAAGGCGCCGCTGGTTCCCGTGCGGTCCGATTTTTCGACGAATGGTGTTGCGGCAAAAGCACAGCGGGTAGGGGGCGAACCGGCGGCCCGGACACCATGGATGCTGCTTTCGGTTCCCATAGGGGATTCAAGGCGCTAAGCCTTGTGTCCATTCAGCGGTGCTTCAGGGCGCCCAACCGATCAGGACCGTGTGACCAGCGACGAAACACCCCAACCGCTCGACGATGCCAGCTTCAAGCGCGAACTCGCGGCAATGTTGCCGCATCTGCGCGCGTTCGGACGCAGCTTGACCGGCAACGCCGACATGGCGGACGATCTGGTGCAAGAGACGATGCTGAAGGCGTGGAAGGCGCGCGCGCAATATGTGCCGGGGCCCGCCAGCATGAAGAGCTGGGCCTTCGTCATCCTGCGCAACTGCTTCCTGTCGCAGATGCGGCGGAAGAAATTCACCGCCGAATATGACGAGATGGCGGCCGAACGCCTGCTCGTCGCGCCCGACGACCAGGACGACAGCCTGAACCTCGCCGACGTCCAGCGCGCGCTGCTGCTGCTCCCCGTCGACCAGCGCGAGGCGCTGGTGCTCATCGGCGCGGGGCAATTGTCCTATGAAGAGGGCGCGGCGATTTGCGGCTGTGCGGTGGGCACGATGAAAAGCCGCGTATCGCGCGGCCGCGCGGCATTGCAGGCGATACTGGAAAGCGGCGAAATGCCGCGGCGCAGCACCGACGAACTGCCGTCGAGCGAAGCGTTTCGCACGATCATGGACAATGTCGACCAGCTGACCGCGAACGGTCCGGCCGGAGAATAGGGCTTTTTACGCCGCGA
>NZ_DASWTD010000187.1:0-6840 GCF_036402335.1 Sphingopyxis sp.
CGCCGGTCCCGCGGCGTCGAGCTGCTGACCGCCGTGCGGATCGAAGGCGGCCGCGGCCGCTACCCATTCGAACTCGGTCGGCAGGCGCGCACCGGCCCAGCTGGCGAAGGCGTCGGCTTCGAAGAAGCTGATGTGCGTGACCGGTGCGGCAGGGTCGATATCCTGCCAGCCCGACAGGGTGAAGCTTTGGCCGTCGCGCCAATAGGCCGGCGCCTCGATGTCCTCGGCCCGCACCCACGCCCAGCCGTCGCTGAGCCAGAGCGAGGGCGTGTGATAGCCGCCGTCGGCGATGAATTCCTGCCACTCGCCATTACTGACCGGGCGGCTGGCGAGAGCGTGGGGGGAGAGCAGCGCGTCGTGGCGAGGGCCTTCGCAGTCGAAAGCGAAGCCTTCTCCATCATGCCCGACCGCGGTCACGCCGCTTGGACCGTTGATCCATTTCATCGCGGAAAACTGCGTAACTTCACTCGCGATTCGTGTTTCCCACACGGCAGGGCCGAGCGGGTTCTGCGCGAAGAGATGCTTGAGGTCGGTAAGCAGCAGTTCCTGATGCTGCTGTTCGTGGTGGATGCCGAGTTCGACAAGCGTCAGCGCGCTCGCCGGAAGATCGGGCAGCGCGGTCTGAACCGCGGCATCGACATGCGCGCGCCAGATGCACAGCTCGTCGAGCGACGGCCGCGTCAGCAGCCCGCGGTGCGGCCGCGCGTGACGCGGCCCTTCGGCTTCATAATAGCTGTTGAAGAGATAGGGATAACGATCGTCGAACAGGCGATAGCCCGGAACATGGTCGCGCAGGGTGAAGGTTTCGAAAAACCATGTCGTGTGCGCAAGATGCCATTTGGCGGGCGAGGCGTCGGGCATCGACTGCGCGCTGGCGTCGGCGTCGGAGAGCGTCGCGACCAGATCAAGCGACAGCCGCCGGGTCGCGGCGAAGCGCCGGGCGAGGCTCTCCATCGTGTCGGTTGTCGGCGAAGCGTCGGTGCGGCTGGCCATGGTGAGACAATTCCCCGGGGTGCGATTCGGTTTCGCAGTGAAGCCAATTATGGTTACACCGCGACGAATTGTCTAGAACATTAAGGGAACATCCTAGCGTGTCGCGCCGGGTTTCCAGAGGATATCCCCGCCCGCCGCGGCGTTGAGGTGCCGCGTAAGTACGAAGAGATGATCGGACAGGCGGTTGAGATAGTTGAGCGCGAGCGGATTAAGGTCACGCGCCATACCCGCCGCGACCGCCGCGCGTTCAGCGCGGCGCGTCACCGCGCGGGCGAGGTGGAGCCGCGCAGCGGCTTCGGTGCCGCCGGGCAGGATGAAGCTGCGGAGTGCTTCGAGATCGTCGTTCATGCCGTCGATCTCGTCCTCCAGCCGGGCGATCTGGCTCGGCACGATACGCAGCGCCATGTCGTGCGGGCCGAAACCGAACTGGATGTCGGGCGGGGTCGCAAGGTCGGCGCCGAGGTCGAACATTTCGTTCTGGATGCGCGCGAGCATCGCAGCTTCGTCGCTCGCCGCATCGAGCGACGAAGCGGCGATGCCGATCCAGCTGTTCGCCTCGTCGACGTCGCCGATCGCTGCCATCAGCGCGTCGGATTTGGTGATACGCGAGCCGTCGACGAGCCCGGTGGTGCCGTCGTCGCCGGTGCGCGTGTAGATCTTGTTGAGCTTCACCATATGCGCCGGCCTATTTACCGGCGGCGAACAGGCCGATCAGCACGAGCAGGATGATGGTGATCGCCTGCCACTTCACGCGCGACATCATCATCTTGTTTTGCATCACCTGATTCTCGTGCGCGGTGCCGTCCATCTGGGCGCGGTGGCCTTGCGAGAAATAGAAGAGCCCGCGCGCGAGCGAGAAGAGGACGAAGCCGGCGGCGATCACGACACCGAGGATGAGCAGGATTTCCATAGCGCCTATCTAGGGATTTTGCAGGAAATAGCCAGCGGGAAGCCGGTCGGCCGCCAAATCGGCTGCGAGCGCGGACCCGTCGGTCCCGGCCGCACGGAGCGAGGCGAGCGACGCCGCAGCATCGCGCTTCGCGAGCCTTTTTCCGTCGGGGCCGCAGACAAGCGCGTGATGGCGATAAAGCGGCGTCGGCAGGCCGAGCAGCGCCTGGAGCAGCCGGTGAACGTCGGTCGAGGCGATCAGGTCGGCGCCGCGGATGACATGCGTCACGCCCATATTGGCATCGTCGAGCGTGCTTGCGAGATGATAGCTGGCCGGCGCATCCTTGCGCGCGAGGATAATGTCGCCGTGCGCGAGCGGGTCGGCGACGCGTGTCCCCCGCCCCGCTTCTTCCCACAGGAGATCGCCGGCCCCGGCAACCGCACGCGTGACGTCGAGCCGCCAGCAATGCGGTTCGTCGGCGAGGCGGCGTATCCGCTCGGCTTCGGAGAGATTGCGGCAGGTACCGGGATAGACGGTGCCCGAAGGTCCATGCGGGGCCGACAGGCTGGCGGCGACATCGGCGCGGGTGCAGAAGCAGGGATAGACGAGGCCGCGAGCGCTAAGGTCATCGAGCGCCGCCGCATAATCGCCGAGCCGCGCCGACTGGCGCACCGGATCGCCGTGCCATTCGAGGCCGAGCCAGGCGAGGTCGGCGAGCGACGCATCGACATATTCCGCGCGCGAACGGCTACCGTCGATATCGTCGATGCGGATCAGGAAATAGCCATCCGCCCGGCGCGCGGCATCATGCGCCAGCACTGCGCTATATGCGTGGCCGAGGTGGAGCTCGCCGGTCGGGCTGGGAGCGAAACGCGTGAACATTGTCCGTCCCATGAATCCATATGCTGTGCCGAGTCAAAGCGAATCATTCCATATGTTGCGGGCACATGCCCCCTTGACGGCAGAATCTGATGCGTCATGTAATGATGGTGTCATGCAGGAACGGCAGTGGCGCGCCATCCCGCGATCAAAAGGGGGCAGCGTTACGTAGCCATGTTCCATCCCGATCTTGCCCGGCATCCCGATAGCTGTCCGGCCCTCGTCCTCAACGCAGATTATACGCCGCTGAGCTATTATCCCCTGAGCCTCTGGCCCTGGCAGACCGCGGTCAAGGCAGTGTTTCTCGATCGCGTCACCATCGTCGAAAATTACGAGCGCGAAATTCACTCGCCGACGCGGACGATGCCGATCCCGAGCGTCATTGCACTCCGCCAATATGTGAAACCGTCGGAACATCCCGCTTTCACGCGCTTCAACCTGTTCCTGCGCGATCGTTTCGCGTGCCAATATTGCGGGTCGGGCAAGGATCTGACCTTCGATCATGTCGTGCCGCGCCGGCTGGGCGGGCGTACGACATGGGAAAATGTCGCGACCGCCTGCGCACCATGCAACCTCAAGAAGGGCGGCCGCACCCCGCAACAGGCGCATATGCCGCTCTATCGCCAGCCCTGGCGCCCGACGAGCTGGCAGCTCCAGGACAATGGCCGCGCCTTCCCGCCGAATTATCTCCACACGAGCTGGATCGACTGGCTATATTGGGATGTCGAACTCGAAGGCTGAACGGCGCATGGGCGGACGCGACAGCATGGGTTCACCTCGATGGGGCTAGGCGGCCGCCAACCATCGAAAAAAGGAGAAACACTCATGGTTCGCATTACCCGAATGCTCGCTCTCGGCGCCGTAACTGCGCCGCTGCTCGCCGCCTGCGCGACGATCATGCCGCCGTCCGAAGAGCCGGTGTCGGTCACCGGCAGCATCACCTATCGCGAACGCATGGCGCTGCCGCCGACCGCGCAGGTCGAAATCCAGCTCGCCGACGTCAGCCTGATGGACGCACCGTCGAAGACGATCGCGCAGCAGTCGTTCACCGCCGATGGCCGCCAGGTTCCCTTCGCCTTTTCGCTGACGGTCGACCAGCGCAAACTCGACCCGCGCGGCCGCTATTCGGTTTCGGCACGCATCACCGATGCGTCGGGGAAGCTGATGTTCATCACCGACACGCACAATGGCGTGACCTTCGACGGCCGCCCGCGGGTCGATCTCGGCACATTGGTGATGGTTCGCACCCGCTGACCGATGGTATCCGGCGGGCGCGCATAGCTATGCGCGCCCGTGCCGCCGCTTGACCCCGCGCCTTCGCAGGTGCAGCAAAGGCGGCCATGGGCCCGCCTATCCAGATCTCGCAAAATCCCGACATCCGCTATCTGGGGCGGATCCTCGGTGACGTCATCCGCGCCTATGGCGGCGACAAATTGTTCCGCCAGACCGAATATATCCGATCGTCGAGCGTCGACCGGCACCGCGGGATCGCGGGCGCCGAGGCGATCGACCCGGGGCTCGATGCGCTGGGGCTCGACGACACGATCGCCTTCGTGCGCGGCTTCATGCTCTTTTCGATGCTCGCGAACCTTGCCGAGGACCGGCAAGGGGTCGCGGCCGAGCCCGAAGCGACCGTTGCGGCCGCGATCGAAAAGCTGCGCGGCGATGCGATCGACGGCGATGCCATTGCCGCACTGCTGAACGCGTCGCTCGTCGCGCCGGTGCTGACCGCGCACCCGACCGAGGTGCGGCGCAAGTCGGTGCTCGACCACAAGAACCGCATCGCCGAGCTGATGCTGCTGCGCGATGCCGGGATGGACGAGACGCCCGAGGGCGATGTCGTCGAGGAGGCGATCCGGCGGCAGATCGTCCTGCTGTGGCAGACCCGTCCGCTGCGCACCGAGAAACTGTTCGTCGCCGACGAGATCGACAATGCGCTCACTTATCTCCGCGACGTCTTCCTGCCCGTGGTGCCGAAACTCTACGCACGCTGGGAAGCCGAGCTGGGGCAGCGCCCCGCGAGCTTCCTGCGCGTCGGCAGCTGGATCGGCGGCGACCGCGACGGCAATCCCTTCGTCACCGCCGAGACGATGCACATGGCGACCGCGCGCAACGCCGCGGCGGTGCTCGGCCATTATATCGACGCCGTCCACCACCTCGGCGCCGAACTGTCGGTGTCGGCAAGCCTCGCCGTCGTGCCCGAGGCCGTCGAAGCGCTGGCCGAAGCAAGCGGCGATGTGGCACCGAGCCGCCGCGACGAACCCTATCGCCGCGCCTTGTCGGGCATTTATGCGCGGCTTTGCGCCACCTATGCGCATATCGTCGGCCGCGCCCCGCCGCGCCCCTCGGCGCTGGCCGGCGCGCACTATGACACCCCCGCCGATTTCCGCCGCGACCTCGTCACCATCGCGGGCGGCCTGTCGGCGAGCGGCAAGGGGCAGTTCGCGGGCATCGGCGCGCTCGGGCGACTGGTCCGCGCGGTCGAGGTGTTCGGTTTCCACCTCGCGACGCTCGACATGCGGCAGAACAGCGCGGTGCACGAACGCGTTCTCGCCGAATTGCTCAGCGTTTCGGGCGTATGCGCCGACTATCTGGCGCTGGACGAGGAGGCACGCGTCGCGCTGCTCACCGCCGAGTTGCAAAGCGACCGGCCGCTTGCCGCGCCGTGGCATCGGTGGAGCGACGAGACCGCGGGCGAACTCGCGATCGTCCACGCCGCGGCTGACGTGCGCGCGCGGCTGGGCAATGACGCGATCTGCCAGTGGATCATCAGCATGTCGCAGGAACTGTCCGACCTGCTCGAGGTCCATGTCCTCGCGCGCGAGGCGGGGCTGTGGCGGAGCGGCGGAGACGCCGGCAAATCGAACCTGATGGTCGTGCCGCTGTTCGAGACGATCGCCGACCTCGACCGCGCGCCCGCGATCATGGCGCGCTATTTCGCGATGCCCGAAATCGGCCCGCAGATCGGCCAGCGCGGGCATCAGGAAGTGATGATCGGCTATTCGGATTCGAACAAGGACGGCGGTTACCTGACCTCGACCTGGGGATTGCATCAGGCGTCGCAGGCGCTGACCCCGGTGTTCGAGGAGGCCGACACCGCGATGCAATTGTTCCACGGCCGCGGCGGCGCGGTCGGGCGCGGCGGCGGCAGCGCCTTTGCCGCGATCCGCGCGCAGCCCGCGGGCACGGTGCAGGGGCGCATCCGCATCACCGAACAGGGCGAAGTCATCGCGGCGAAATATGGCACCGCGGCGAGCGCGGCGACGAACCTCGAGGCGATGGTGTCGGCGAGCTTGCTCGCGAGCCTCGAGCCCGAGGCGCTGAGCGACAAGGATGCGGCGCGCTTTACCGCGGCGATGGACCAGCTCTCCGATAGTGCCTTTGCCGCATATCGCGGGCTCGTCTACGACACGCCGGCGTTCAGGGATTTCTTCCGCGCGATGACGCCGATCGCCGAGATCGCGACGCTGAAGATCGGGTCGCGGCCGTCGAGCCGCACCAAGTCGAGCGCGATCGAGGATTTGCGCGCGATCCCGTGGGTGTTCAGCTGGGCGCAGTCGCGCGCAATGCTGCCCGGCTGGTACGGGACGGGCGAAGGTTTCGCGGCGTTCGAGGACAAGGCGTTGCTGGCCGACATGGCAGCGGGCTGGCCTTTCTTTGCCGCGCTGCTCGGCAATATGGAGATGGTGCTCGCGAAATCCGATATGGGGATCGCGGCGCGCTACGCCGAACTTGCCGCCAGCATCGACGGGCATGATGCAATCTTTGGCCGCATCCGCGATGGCTGGAACCGCGCGCATGACGGGCTGCTGGGCATCACGGGGCAGACGCGGCTGCTCGAGAAGAATCCGGCGCTCGAGGCGTCGATCCGGCTGCGCCTGCCCTATATCGAGCCGCTCAACCTGCTGCAGATCGAGTTGATGAAGCGCCACCGCGCGGGCGAGACCGATCCGCGGATTGCCGAGGGTATCCAGCTGACGATCAACGCGATCGCGACGGCGCTGCGGAATAGCGGATAATCAGTGAACCCCGGCGAAAGCCGGGGCCCAACGCGGCTTAAGAATTCTGGGCCCCGGCTT
>NZ_DASWTD010000188.1:0-6950 GCF_036402335.1 Sphingopyxis sp.
TCCGGGGTCGAGAAATATCTGATCCCTTACGAAGCGCCCAAGGAACAGATCATCTATTTCGAGAACTGGGCCGCGAACCGTAGTGCTGCCGAGATTCGCGCCGACTGGGTGGCGCGCGCCAAGGAAACGACGCTGCATAACGCCCAGAAGCGCGCGGAATATCAGCGCTTCGCCGACAGCCTCGGCATCGAATATGATTCGGCAGAGGCCGACAGGGTGACGCGCGAGACGCTGGGCGATGAAGCGGCAGCGGAAGCGAAGAGGAAGCCCGCACCGGTGCAGGTCCGTTCGACGCTTGCCGAACGCGCCGCGCGCGGTCCCCAACCTGCCGCGGCAGCCCAAACCCGGCCCTGATGCAACGGCCGCCCGCCGACGCCGACTGGATGGCGGCCGCCATCGCGCTGTCGCGGCGTGGCCGGCCCGCGTCGGCGCCCAATCCTAATGTCGGCTGCCTGCTAGTCAAGCGTGGCAAGATCGTCGCGCGCGGCTGGACGCAAGCGGGCGGCCGCCCGCACGCCGAGGCCCTGGCGCTCGCGGCGGCAGGCGACGCGGCGCGCGGCGCGACCGCCTATGTCACGCTCGAACCGTGCGCGCATGCGAGCCCGCGCGGGCCGGCGTGTAGCGATACGCTCGTGGCCGCAGGGGTCGCGCGTGTCGTGATCGCGGCGCAGGATCCCGACCCGCGCACCGACGGCAAGGGCATCGCGCGACTGCAGGCGGCCGGAATCGAGGTTGTCTTTAACATCCTGCCCGCCGAGGCCCGCGCCGCAATGGCGCCGTGGTGGACGCGGCAGGGCGAAGGCCGGCCGTTCGTGACGCTCAAGCTCGCGACCTCGCTCGACGGCTGCATCGCGCGCGCTGACGGGACGAGCCGCTGGATCACCGGGACACGCGCCCGCGCACACGGGCATCTCGAGCGCGCGCAGCATCAGGCGATCCTCGTCGGGCGCGGGACATTCGATGCCGATTCGCCGAAGCTCGATGTGCGCCTGCCGGGGCTGGAAGATCGCAGTCCGCGCAAATTCCTGCTCACCAGCGGTAAGGCTCCCGAAGGCTGGACCGCGGTCGCCTCGCCCGAATCGGTCGACGACATTGATTCGCTGCTCGTCGAAGGCGGCGCCGGTGCTGCGTCGGCCTTTCTCGCTGCCGATCGCGTCGATCGCCTGCTCCTTTACCGCGCGCCGATCCTGATCGGCGGCGGCAAGCCGGCGCTCGGCGATATCGGCCTGACCGATCTGGCCGGGGCGCACGGTCGCTGGCGGCTCGCCGACAGCCGCCTGCTTGGCAGCGACCGGCTCGACGTCTACGAGCGGACGCGAAGGGAATAAGGCTCATATGTTCACGGGAATCATCACCGACATCGGCACCATCCGCGCGCGCGAGGATCGCGGCGACGCGCGGCTCGTCATTGGCACCGCCTACGACGTCGGCACGATCGACCTCGGCGCCTCGATCGCCTGTTCGGGGGCCTGCCTGACCGTCGTCGACAAGGGGGTCGATGGCGACAGCAACGGTCCGGGCGGCTGGTTCGCGATCGACGCGAGCGCGGAAACGATCGCGCGCACCGCGCCGGGCATGTGGGAGGCCGGCCGCCGCCTCAACCTCGAGCGTGCGCTCAAGATCGGCGACGAGCTCGGCGGCCATATCGTGACCGGCCATGTCGACGATATCGGCCGCATCGTTTCGGTTGAGCCCGTGGGCGACAGCGTGACGGTCACCGTTGCGGCGCCCGCATCGCTCGCGCCGCATATCGCGCCCAAGGGTTCGATCACCGTCGACGGCGTATCGCTGACGGTCAACGCGGTGATCGATCAGCCCGATGGAGAGGCGCATTTCACTCTCAACATCATCCCGCACACGCAGGAGATGACGACACTCGACGAAGCCGCGGCAGGGCGCCCGGTCAATCTCGAGATCGATATCCTCGCGCGCTATCTCGCGCGGATGCAGGCGCGGGGATAGTCTTGCGAAGAACGGACAAGGAGGGCCTATGACAAGCGCGCTTCATGGCTCCTGCCTGTGCGGTGAAATCCGTTTCGAGATCGACGGAAAAATTGGACCGGCCGGCCAGTGTCATTGTTCCAAATGCCGAAAGGTCTCGGGTACGGACGGCAATGCGGTCTTCTACGCGCCCGCAGCCAGTTTCCGCTGGCTGGCGGGTGAGGACATGATCCAGCGTTTCGCTGTTCCCGATGGCGGCGGCTGGTCGTCGCATTTCTGCCGGCAATGCGGCAGCCCGGTGCCGCTGAGCGGCGATGACGGAAAGTTTCTTTTCGTCCCGGCGGGTTTGCTCGACGAAGACCCGGGATTTCGCGGCTATGCGGCCCATATTTTCGTCGGTTCAAAAGCGCCATGGGTCTGCATCGCCGATTCGGCACCGCAATATGAAGCGGGCTTCGGTTCGGCGCGGATCGATCGCTAGCTCTCGGCCCAGCCCGCCGCCAGTTCGGGATCCGCCGCGACCATCGACCGCCGCATCGCGAGTCGCCCGATCCTGAGTAGCTCGGCCTTGCGCCGCGCGGGAGCGAGATGACACGACGCTGCCTCGCGCACCACCGCCGCGCCATAGCGGTCGGCGACGATCAGCCCCGAGGTGCCGGGACGATAATCCTCGGTTTCGAGGATCGCCGGGTCGAGCCCCGATGCGAGCGCCCAGTAGAAACGGTCGCACCAGTCGCAATAGTCGGGCCATTTTCCGTCGCCGTGCAGGTCGGCGCGGCTGACCTTGATCTCGACGATCGTGATATTGCCTTTGGCGTCGATCGCAGTGAGGTCGGTGCGGCGCCCGTTGGGGAGCGTGACCTCGGGAATCGCGACCAGCCCCTGCTGCGCGAACAGCCGGCACACGCCGCGCGCGACGTCCGCGGCGGTCAGCAGGTCACTCGCCATCGTTCAAAAGCCTCAGAACGGAACGTCGTCGTCCAGATCGTCGTCGAAAGGCGGACGGCCACCGCCGCCCGAGCCGCCGCCGAAGCCGCCACCCGACGAGCCACCACCGCCGCCCTGGTTCCAGCCGCCGCCCGCGCCACCGCCCGACGAACCGCCGCTCCACTCGTCACCACCACCGCCGCCGCGCGAACCGCCGCCGCCCGGCGCGCCATCGAGCATGGTCAGCGTGCCGCCCATGCCCGCGATCACGATCTCGGTCGTATATTTGTCGTTGCCGTCGCGGTCCTGCCATTTGCGTGTCCGCAGGCTGCCTTCGATGTAAACTTTCGAGCCCTTTTTGAGGTAACGTTCGACGACGCCGATCAGCCCTTCGCCGTTGATCACGACCTGATGCCACTCGGTGCGCTCCTTGCGCTCGCCGGTCATCCGGTCCTTCCACTGCTCGGATGTCGCAATGCGGAGATTCGCGACCTTGCCGCCGTTCTGGAACGACTTGATTTCGGGATCGGCGCCGAGGTTGCCGATGAGAATTACCTTGTTGACGCTGCCAGCCATCGCCGCTCCGCTCCGCTCTCAAAAGTTGGGAGGATCAGCCGAGTCCGAAGGCGACGGCCGTCCAGTAAGTGATACCAGCAGCGGCATAGGCCAGCAGGAACAAATAGCCAACCATGAACATCGGCCATTTCCACCCGTTGGTCTCGCGCCGGGTGATCGCGATCGTCGAAATGCATTGCGGCGCGAAGACGAACCAGGCGAGGAAAGCGAGCGCGGTGGCGAGGCTCCACTTGCCCTGCAGCCGTTCGCCCAGCGACTGCGCCATCGCCTCCTCGTCGTCACCGGCGTCGATCGCGTTCGCCGTTGCCATCGCCGACACCGCGACCTCGCGCGCCGCCATCGCGGGGATCAGCGCGAGCGCGATGTCGTGGTTGAAACCGATGGGCTTGACGACGACCTCAAGCCCGCTCGCGATGCGTCCGGCGACACTATATTCGACCTGGCTTTCGCCCTCGGGCGCTTGCGGGAAGGTGAGGAGCAGCCAGAGGACGACGGTGGTCATCGCGATGATCGTGCCCGCGCGGCGGAGGAATATCCACGCGCGCTGCCACAGGCCGAGCGCGATGTCGCGCCATCGCGGCATCTGATAGCGCGGCATTTCCATCATGAAGCCCGCCGCACTGCCCTTTGCGACGGTACGGCGCAGGACATAGGCGACGACAAGCGCGCCGACGATCCCCGCGAGATAAAGCCCGAACAGCACGAGTCCCTGCAGCCCGACCGGCGATCCTCCGACCGTCGTATTCGGGATGAAGGCGGCGATGATCAGCGCATAGACCGGCAGCCGCGCCGAACAGGTCATCAGCGGCGCGATCAGGATCGTTGTCAGCCGGTCCTTTTCGTCGGGGATTGCGCGCGTCGCCATGATGCCAGGCACCGCGCAGGCAAAGCTCGACAGCAAGGGAATGAAACCGCGGCCCGACAGCCCGACCTTGCCCATCAGCCCGTCCATCAGGAAAGCGGCGCGCGTCATATAGCCTGACGCTTCGAGTAACAGGATAAAGAGGAAGAGGATCAGGATCTGCGGCAGGAAGACGACAACCGCGCCGACCCCTGCGAGCAACCCCTCGACGACCAGCCCGCGCAGGAAATTGTCGGGGAAGGTGGCGACCACCCACTGCTGCAACACGCCGATCCCGCCTTCGAGGAAGTCGGCGGGCGCCTCGGCGGCGGCATAGACCGCCTGAAACATCACGAACATCAGCGCGAGAAGGATGGCAAGTCCGGCGACGGGGTGCAGCACGACATTGTCGACGCGCTGGGTCCAGCGGCGCACCGGGGTTTCGCTGAGGATCGCGGCGCGCGCGATCGTGCGGGCGCGCTGGTGCAGCGATGCGTCGTTCGCCTTGGCGGGCGTGACGGCGGCGTGCGGTTGATGCGCCTCGATCGCGCCGTCGACGGCGGCGAGCAGGTCGGTCAGGCCGCGCTTGCGCACCGCGACCGTGGGCACCACGGGCACGCCCAGTTCTTTCGACAACCTTCCCGCGTCGAGCGTCAGCCCGTCGCGTTCGGCGAGATCGACCATGTTGAGCGCGACGACGGTAGGCAGGCCAAGCGCGAGCAGTTCGAGCGCGAAGCAAAGATGATTGTCGAGGTTCGCGGCGTCGAGCACGACAATCAGCGCGTCGGGGCGCTTCTCGCCATCCTGCTTGCCCAAAATGACATCGCGCGTCACCGCTTCGTCGAGGCTCGCCGGTGTCAGGCTGTATGTGCCGGGCAGGTCGATCAGCGCGATCGGGCGGCCGTCGGCAAAACTCGCATGCCCCGCCTTCCGCTCGACGGTGACGCCGGGATAATTGGCAATTTTCTGCCGCGCGCCGGTCAATGCATTGAACAGGCTCGACTTGCCAGCATTGGGGTTGCCGACGAGTGCGATCGAGGGAATGGCAGCGGTCATGCGGCGGGCTCCACTTCGATCGCGGCGGCTTGCCGCGCGCGGATGATGACCTTCATGCGTCCGACAATGAGTGCGAGCGGGTCGCGCGAAAAGATGCTGCCGCGGTGGAGCGGGGTGACCTCGCACCCTTCCATCAGGCCGAATTCGCGGAGGCGGCGTCCCTCGTCGTCGGACATTGCCGTCCAGTCGATACGCGATATTCGCACCGCGACACCCAGCGGCGCACGATCCAGCACATTTTCGAGCAAAGCAGTCATTTGCGAGCGATTATCAATAACAATCGCTTCGCGCCAGTCCTTTATCCCGGGGGGTCAGCGCCCCGGGTAGCGGAGCCGTCCGACGAAGCGTGCAAGGCTTGGCCGTTCGATGCTGCGCGACGCGCGGCGATGCTTCCAGCTTTCGAAGCGCATCACCTGGTCGATGCGGCGCGCGAGGAACGCACGCGTTTCGGCGAAATCCTCGCTCTCGTCATTCAGGAACACCGCCATCGTCGATCCGTAGACCGCGCCGAGGATCGCGCGCTTGCTGTAATGATTATAGTCGGTCGCCGTGTCGCCCGCGAGCCGCCACATATGATCGGCGGCGCGCCAGCCGAGTTTGGCGGCGTGCGGCGTATTGGTCGGCAGCGCGAGCAAAGCCAATGCACGGCGCAGCGATTCGCGATTCGGCGCGAGCAGGTCGAGGCGCGTTTCGACCAGCGACGTGATGCGCTCGCGGATCTTGAGCGTGGCGAGTTTCGCGGCCGGCCAGCGCGCTTCCATGGTCGCGTCGATATCGGCGAACCAGGCGTCGACCATGTCGCGGGCGCCGCCGGGAAAGGCGAGGCGCGCGACATCGGCATCGACACCTGCGCGTGCCGCGGCGTCGTCGAGCGCGGCGGGGCTGAAGCCATCGAATGCGGCGGACGTGGCGATCAGCGGCGCGAGCGCGGCGCGTATCTCGTCGAGGGTCGGGTCGGCGGGCAGGATCGAAGCCATGATGCTCAGATAGGCGCCGCGCGGCGGCTCGGCAACCGAATCAGCACGAGTGCGGCACCGACGAGCATGCCACCGAAAATATCGACCGGCCCGAGCCGTTCGTCGAACATCAGCCAGCCGGCGATCGCGGCGATCGCGGGCTGGATCAGCAGCGTCAGTGCGAGCACCAGCGGCGAGAAGCGCGGCAGCGACCAGATCATCAGCCCCTGACCTACGACTTGGCTGGTCAGCGCGAGCAGGATCAGCGGGGTCCAGTCGCGTGGCACGATCGCCTCGCCCAGCACGAGCGCGGTGCCCAGTAGCACCGGCACGCAAACGACCGAGGCGATGCCGAGCGCGGTCCATGGCGCGAGCGTTCCGCGCACGCGCTGCATCAGGATGACGTAACAGGTGTACAGCACGCCCGCGAGCAGGCTCAAAAGGTCACCGAGAAGATATTCACGAGACATTTCATAGCTCTGCCCCATCAATAGCGCCGAACCGGCGAAAGCAAGCAGCACCGCGAGCGCTTGCCAGCCGCGCGGCAGCGTGCGCGTCAGAAAGACCCCCCACAGGACAAGGAGCAGGCTCGCGCAATTGCCGAACAAGGTCGCATTGGCGATCTTGGTGTGGAGGATGCCGATATGCCAGGT
>NZ_DASWTD010000189.1:0-1907 GCF_036402335.1 Sphingopyxis sp.
CGACCTCCACAACCTCGACGTCGTGGGCCTCTATCCCGACTACAAGTCGGCCGAAAAGGCGTGGCGCAGCGCAGCGCAGCGCACCGTCGACGATGCCGAGATGAAATATGTCGTCGTCCATCTGCACAAATTGCTGCAGCCCGACGCAGATGCCTGATTTCGACGGCCCTTCGGGGCCGTCTTTTTATCAGCGGAAGTTGTCGGCGTAGGCCTGGATCTTCAGCGTGCGTACGGGCGTCGCCGTGACTTCAACCTCGATGCCATTCTTCTCGGCATAGGCGACCGCTTCCTCGCGGCTCGCGAAACCGAGCCGCAGCTGGCGCTGCGTATCGCCGCTCCCCGCCCAGCCCATCAGCGGATCGGCCTTGCGCGCCTCGGCGGGCGCATATTCGAGCACCCAGCGCTGCGTCCCGGCACGCCCCGACTGCATCGCATTCTTGGGCTTCTGGAAGATACGCGCTTTCATCGGGGTCGTCCTGTAACTGGGGCCTGAGCCGCCGCCTTAGCGCCAACCCGGCCGCACGAAAAGAGGCCTATTGTGCATCGCGGCGCGCCTGCGCCGCTTTTGTGATCAGGGTCGGACGCGCATTCGCCGGGTCGTCGGGCCAGCTATGCTTCGGATAACGACCGCGCATCTCGCGCGCTACATCGTGCCAGCTGCCGCTCCAGAACGAGACGAGATCGCGCGTCGTCTGGATCGGGCGGTGCGCGGGCGACGTCAGCGCGAGAACGAGCGGCACCGGCGGATCGCCAATCACCGGGTGACGCGCGAGACCGAACAACTCCTGCACGCGCACGCTGACCGTCGGGCCGCCGTCCGCGCCATAATCGATCAGATGCCGGCTGCCCGCGGGAGTCGTATAGTCGGCGGGCGCGTGTTTTTCGAGAAGCTGGCGCGCCGACCAGTCGAGCGTCGCCATCAGCGCATCGGTCAGCCTGCGGTCGCCGATATCGCGGAGGCCGCGACAATCCGCGAGCAACGGTTCGAGCCAGATTTCGAGGCTGTCAGCGAGCGCGCCGGTCGACAGGCCATCGAGGCCGGCAAAGGATGCCCGTTGGCGCAACGCCTGCGCCGCCGCCCCCCAGCCGATCAGCCCCAACCCCCTGGCGCGCACCGCCGCCATCCGTACCGCGACATCGCCCTCGGCATTTTCGCTGCGCCCCGCCTGCCCGCTCGTCAGCGCGATCGCGCCGAGCCGCCGTTCGCGGCGGTGATCGACGCGATCGTTCGCACTGTCGTAGCTGCTCGCCGAATGGGCGACGATGCGATCGGCAAAGAGCCTTTCGACCTCGGCCTGTCCGATCGGTGCTGCGGCGAGGATGCGCACGCCCGCGGCATGTCCCTGCGCGTCTGCGATCGCCAGCCATTCGCTGCCCGCCAGCGGGTCGACGGGATCGATGCGATAGGCGCGGCCACCGACGCTCAGATATTCGCCGCGCTGCCCTGCACGCTGGCGCGCGACGCGGTCGGGCCACGCGGTCGCGATCCAGCCGCCGATCGAGCGCGGCCCTGTCTCGCCGGCTTCCGCCGCCAGTTTTTCGCCGACGGTCGCAAGCCGCCGGGCGAGCCGCCACGCGCCCTCCGATCGCTCGTTGCGCTGGCCACGCCAACGCCCGAGCCGCGCTTCCACATCGACGCCGCGCCCGCCAAGCCCGGGCTCGGTCAGCAGCACCGCAAGCCGCCCCGCCATTTCGGCCTCGCCCGCGCGCGCCGCATCGAGCAGCATATGCGCGAGCGGCACTGGCAACGGGATCGCCGCGAGCGCCTTGCCGTGTGCCGTGATGCGACCGTCGTCGGCGAGCGCGCCGATCGCCTGAAGCCGCGCCTTCGCTTCGGAGATCGCGGCGGGCGAAGGCGGATCGAGCCAACCCAGCTGGCGCGGATCGACAATGCCCCAGCTCGCGCA
>NZ_DASWTD010000190.1:0-8104 GCF_036402335.1 Sphingopyxis sp.
GATAATGGTCGCGGCGCTCCGTATCGCTGCGACCCGCCGTGACGGTCAGGCCGCTCTCCAGCACCTTGCGCACTTCGGCGCGCTGCTTGCGCGGGATGGCGAGGAGTTCGGCGTCGTTGTCGGCGGCTAGCTCGCGGGCGAAGCCGGCGTAGACGCCTTCCTCGACACGCCAGCCCTCACTCGCCGGCAGCGGTCCGCCGCGCAATTCGACCGAGGGGACGCCGAGCGGTTTGGCCATCGCCGCCGCGCCATGGGCCAGTGTCGCCTCGACCCCCGGATTGTCGGCAAGGATTCCGCCGCCCACCCCAAAGCCGCTGCCGACGAGCGCCTGCCCGAACAAAGGCGAGCGGACATGGTGGAGCGGCAGGAGGCCGGCCAGCGCGCCGGTCGCATTGCGCGCGGTGACGAGATGGCAGCGATGCCCGGTCGCCCTGGTGATCGCCTCGCACCAGGCGCGGCTGTGGAAGGGCGTCGCATCGGGATGTGCGGCGACATAGGCGTCCCACGCGGCGGCATCCGACAGCGGCGCGCCGGAAAAGCCCTCTTTCACGGGAAGCGTCGGCGCATTCACGCCGCCGCGCGCCACGGCTGCGCGCGTTCTTGCTGCGCGGGGAGCAAGGCGTCGGCGCGCGTCCATTCGAAGTCGGCGAGCAATTTCTTCAGCTTGCCAGCCATGGCCGACAAGCCGCTGTAATGCCGGATCTTCGACCTGACCGGCGCGTCGGCGACGCGCGGCTGGCCGGGGTCGATTTCCCACGGGTGGAAATAGAGGATCGCGGGGTGATCCTCGGCGTTCATCCGCGCGATCGCCCAGCGCGTGAAGCCATAGGGCAGCATCCGCATGAAGCCGCCGCCGCCCGCCGCCAAAGTGCGCCCGGCGAAGCGCGCGGTCGTGACCGGCCATTCGACGAGGTCGCTGCCCGCCACCGGCCGCCACGCATGACGCGGGCTTTGGGGCCAGCCGTAATGATCGTGGACCACCGGCGCGACGCTCGACGAATAGGCATAGCCCTGCTCGGCGAGTACCTGATGCGCCCAGGGGGTGCGCGTATCGACCGAAAAGCTCGGCGCGCGATAGCCGCGGATCGCGGTGCCGCCCAAATCCTCGAGGATCGCCTGCGTCTGCTTGAGGTCGGCGGCGAATTCGCCGGCGGTCATGTTGAACACGCGCTTGTGGTCGTATCCGTGACTCGCGAGTTCGTGCCCGGCGCCAACGATGCGCTTGATCAGCGCGGGATAGCGTTCGGCGACCCAGCCCAGCGTGAAGAAGGTGCCCGTAACGCCACCATCGGCGAAAATCTGCAGCACGGCGTCGCAATTCGCCTCGACACGGCATTCGAGTGTCGGCCAGTCGGCGCGGTCGATCGTGCGCTCAAACGCGCCGACCTGGAACCAGTCCTCGACATCGACCGACAGGCCGTTCTGCATATTCACTCGCCTTCATCGGCAGGGTAGCGGACTTTGGCCGCGCTGTCAGGCCGCCCAGGTCCGCGAATTTGCCGGATTGGGTGCATTTTCCGGATCGCGCTCGACCCATTCGATCAGCAGGTCGAGCACGCGGCGCAGCGCGGCATCCTGTTCGACGAGACGTTCCTCGAGCGACGCGATTTGCGCTTCGAGCGCCGCGAGATGTTCGGGATCAACCGCCGGGGCGGACGGCGTCGGCGTGGGCACCGCGACCGCCGCATCAGGCGCCAGTTCGAGGACATCGGCCTCGACCGGATCGGGCGGGGTCAGCGTGATGACCTGTGCCGAGGGGGCGGGCGCAGCGAAAGGCGCACGCATGTCGGGAGCAGGCTCGGGCGCACGCTGCGGCCATTCGAGCGGCGCTTCGTTCGCGGGCGCCGGCACGGCAAAGGGAGCCGGTGTCGGCGCGACGGCGCTGGCGGCAGCAGCGACGACCTCTTCGACCGGCAACGGCGCCAGCGTCGCTGCGTCGATGCCGCGATCGGCTTCGATCTCGGCGACGACCGAGCGGACATTCTGCGCGGTGATACGGTTCATCTGTTCGACCGCGCCATAGAGCAGCAGCCGGCTGACGAGGACGTTGAGCTTGCGTGGCACACCCTCGCTGTAATCGAAGATTTCCTCGAACGCGTCGGGGCTGAAGCTGGGATTGCCCGTCCAGCCGACCTTGCCGAGGCGGTGCAGGATATAGGGTTCGACCTCCTCGGGCTCCATCGGGTCGAGATGGTGCGTCGCGATCACGCGCTGGCGCAGCTGTTCGAGCGTCGGCGAATGGAACAGCGTCTGGCGGAACTCGGGCTGTCCGAGCAGGAAGATCTGGAGTAGCGAGTGGCCGCCGAGCTGGAAGTTCGATAGCATCCGCAGCTCTTCGAGCGCCGAGATGGCCAGATTCTGGCCTTCGTCGACGATCAGCAGCGTGCGCTTGCCGGCGCGCGCCTGTTCGCGGAGATATTGCTCCATCGACCGCAGCAGTTCGGCCTTGCTCTCGCCTTCCCATTCGATGCCGAATTGTTCGGCAACGAGGCGGAGCAGGTCGTCGCCCTCGACCTGCGTCGACACCAGCTTGACCGCAGTCAGGCGATTGGGGTCGATCGTGTTCATCAGATGGCCGACCAGCGTCGTCTTGCCCGCGCCGACATCGCCGGTGATGACGATGAAGCCCTCACCCTGCGCGAGGCCGTAGCCCAGATAGGACATCGCCTTCCGGTGCGTGCCGCTTTCGAAATAGAAATGCGGGTCTGGCGTCAGCTGGAACGGACGCCCGGTGAAACCATAGAACTGATCGTACATCGTAAAATTCCCGTTGCTTGGTCAGAAGTTGTAACGCAGTCCCACCAAAGCCGAACCAATAAGCTGACTGTTGAAACCTTCCTGATCGAAGGCATTGATGCTCCCCGCCGCGGTCCCGGTCAGGCCGCGCCAGAAGCGCCGCGAATAGGCGGCCGAAAGCCCGGCCGACTGAACGTCGCTGGCGTTCGGGGCGCCATTGTCGAAATAGCTGACATAACCCGACAGGCTGAGGTCCGAATCGCGGTCGAGCTGGCGGCCCGCCGACAGGAAGAGATAATAGCTCTCGTCCTTTATGCCGTTAAGATTGGCGATCGGCGACAACCTCGGTACCAGCAGTTTGCGCTGGTCATAGCCGATACCGACGCCATAGCTCCACCCGGCAAAGCGCGACGAGAGTGTCGCCTGAACGCCGCGGCTACGATATTGCGCCGAATTTGCGCTGCCGAGCTGGTTGTTCAGACAGCTACCGCCTTCCTGGCCAAATACGCACGTATTGACGTCGCCGCCGATCGGGTTGCGGGTCGGGTCGAACTGCGTCGGCAGCGCGGCGAGCCCGCTCGACATGCCGCGGCCGAGGCTCGACAGGCCGTCATAGACGCCGATCTGGATCGTTGTCGCGTGATCGGCGCGATAGGCGAAGCTGCCGGTATAGATGGTGTCGCCATAACGTCGGCCGACCTTTGCGGTGAGCGACGTGCGGCGACTCGGCTGCCACATCACGCCGGCGTCCCAGATCAGCCCGCTGGTATCGAAAGACAATTGGCGCGGCTTCGATTTATCGGTGACGAAGCGGCCGCTGGCATCGCGGACCGGCACGCCATTGGTATCGACCACCGGGTCGCGCTGACCGATTTCGATATCCTCGTACCCGACACCGCCGAGCAGCGCGACGGTCGGGCCGATCGGCATCGTCACGTCGGCGCGGGCATATTTGCCCTCGAACCGCTGGTCGAGCTGGCTTGCATCCTCGCGCTCGTAGCCGCCCGAAACCTGCCAGCCGAACGGCAGGTCGCCCGGCCGGGCACCGACGCTGGCCCAGGCGACATGGTTGGTGGAACTGTCGAAAATATCCTGCGGCTGGCTGCCGGGCGCAAGTATCGCGGGCTGGTCGACGTCGACCTTGGTATAGCCGAAGCGATATCCCGCCCCGACGTCGAGCCCGGCGATCCGCCGGGCGAAGGTCGGGCCAGCATAGACCGAATAGAGGTTCGCGACATTGCTGGCGTCGCCGATGAACAGGCCGCTGTCGGCGCCCCGGTTGTCGGCGCGCGTGCGGGTGGCGAGCGCCCCGGCTTCGAGATTCAGGCCGCGGGCCGCTTCGATCCTGCCGCGGGCAAGGCCGCTGATGACATCCTGATCGCCCTGATTTCCCCAGCCGAACTGATGTTCGTAGCGCAGGGTTGCGGAAAGTTCGGCGCGGTTGGTCACGATCGCGGCATCGACGCCGGCGGCGACCGTCGTATAGGTCAGTACGTCGCCGCCATTCTTGAGATCGGCGGTCAGGACCTGACCGACTTCGAGATAGGGACTGACGTCGACCGTGCGCTGCGTGCGGCGTTTTTCGGCGCGCCTTTCGCTGCGGCCGGGTTCGGATTGGGATGCGCCTGACGACGGTGCTTCGCTCGCGCCCGAGCCGGCGTCGCCGGAAAACTGGGCGTGCGCGCCCGTCGCCGTTCCGGCGAGCAGCAGGGCCGCCAGCGTCCCCACATGACGCATGGTGGTTGTGGTGCGCATCACGCGCCTCCTTGTCCGTAATAGGTGCCGAAGCGGCGACCGCCTGGCGAATATTTCACGCCGTTGAGAAGCAGCTGGATATGCGGACACGCGCCCATCAGGCCGATCGCGTCGCGCAGCGCGGATTCCAGCGTGGCGTCGGCACGGACGACCATGATGGTCTGGCCGACATGTCCTGCAAGCACGGCAGCCGGCGACGCCGCAAGCACCGGGGGCGAATCGAGGATCAGGATACGACCTGGAGCGCCAGCTTCGAGCTGCGCCAGCAAGGCCTCGGTCCGCGCCGAAGCGAGCAGTTCGGTGTCGTGCATATGTCCGGTGCCCGCAGGCATGACCTTCAGCCCGGGAATGTCGGTCTGGATCAGGCAGTCGCCAAGCGGCAGATGCGGATCGGCGAGCGCGTCCATCAGGCCCGGACCGTCGTCCAGCCCCAGGACTTCGAGCACGCTCGGCTTCGCAATGTCGGCATCGATCAGCAGCACGTCGTGATCGGCCTCGACCGCAAGGCTGAGTGCGAGGTTGACCGCAGAGAAGGTCTTGCCCTCGCCCGGGTTGGCTGAAGCCACCAGCACGCGGTGACCACGCGGCAGGACCGGGCGATTGCCGACGCCGCCGAAATTGCGGATCAGTTCGCGCTTCACGATGCGATATTCTTCGGAGATGCCGGTGACCGGCGTTCCCGGCACGATCATGCCGCGCGCCGCAAGGCGTTCGCGGTCGATCGCTCCCTGCCGCGTCGGCGCGATGGCCGGCGCAGCCCTGGCGATGTCCTTGCGCGGCGACGGCCTCGGCGCCGGGGCCGCGTCGACCGCGGGTGCGGCTTCGACGCCCGGCGCAGTCTCGACAATCGGGCCCGGGCTTTCGAGCTGCGTGACGGCTTCCACGGCCGGTTCGGCCTTCGCCTTCCGGGCCTTTTTATCGGGCTCGGGCGGCAGGTTCGACACGTCGATCGTCGGCGCATTGGCGGCGGGATCGATGCCGAACATGTCGGCAGCGCGTTCGAGGAGCGAGGGCGGGCGCTTGACTTTGCGTTGGTCGTTCATGTCATCGTCCCCCGTCACGCTACCATGCCGCGCTGGATAAATTCGGCGACCAGCAGCAGGGCATAGAGGCCGATGAGTGCACTCCCCCCGCCCGCGAGCCAGACGAGTTTCTTGCGCCGGTCGAGATGGCGCTCGGGCGTGACCACTTCGGTGATCGATCCGATCACCGGCAGCCCGCTTGCGCGTTCGAGCTTGCTCGCGGTCGCATAGCTGGTCCGTACCTGGCCGAGGCCGAAGGCCACACCGATGCCGCCGCCAATGCCCGCGAGCAGCACGAGCGTCAGGAACAGCGGGCGGTTCGGTGCCGCAGGGCTCGTCGGCTTCGACGGCGGGTCGAGCAGTTCGATCTTGATCGCGTCGGTTTCGGTCTGGACCTCGCCGCGCAGGCGGACCTGTTCGCGCTGGGCGAGCAGCTTGTCATATTGCGCCTTGAATGCAGTGTATTCGCCGTTGATCCGGTCATATTCGGCGGCGATGCCCGGGTTCTGGATCTGCTGCGAGGTGATGCGCGATATATCGCCCATCAGCTGGGCTTTGCGCGTCGACAGCGCACTCACGGTCGCCTGGCGCTCGGCACGCATCGCCGACAGCGAGGCATAAGCGGGGTTCTGCGAATTGCCGCCGCCGCCACCGCCCGCCCCTTCGCGGTCGGCCATAGCCTTGAGCGAGCCGATCTGGCTCTTGAGCGCGATGACGTCGGGGTGCGCATCGGTCAGCCCGCGCGCGCGCATCGACGCAAGCTCGTTCTGCGCACCGGCGAGCTGCTGGCGCGCAACGCCGCCGCCGACGCTACCCATACCGGGAACGTTGATCGTCGCGGGAGTGGAAGACAGCTGGCCGTTCGCCGCGGCAAGCTGTGCCTGCGCCGAAATAAGCTGCGAATCGATCTGGCTGAGTTCGGCGCGCGCGGCATCGACGCGCTGCGCCGGCGATCCGCTGCCACCGGGAATCAGCCCGATATTCTGCGCCTCGAACGCGCCGCGGCGCGCTTCGACTTCGCGGAGCGCCTTTTCGCGGTCGGCGATCTGCGCGTCGAGGAATTTGAGGCTCTCGCGCGCATTCATCCGGCCGCCGCGCAACTGGTCGTCGCGGAACACGGTGATCAGGCTATCGAGTACCCCCGAGGCAAGCTTGGCATTGTCGGCGTCCGACAGGCTGCCGACGCCGACGCTCGAGGTGATTTCGAAAATATTGTCCTGTTGCGGAACGACCTTGATATTTTTTTGCAGCATGCCGACCGCACCCGCTTTTTCGCGCTCGTTCGCGGCGGCCGGAAGCAGGCCGGTTGTCGCGGCGACTTTTTCCATGTTGCGCGCGCTGGTCAGCGTCTCGCGGATCTGATCGATCTGCGGCCGACCGCCGCCGCCCTGAACATCGTCGGGCAGGATTTCGTTGATATCGACGAGCAGCCGTGCCCGTGAATCATAGCGGTTGGGGATCGACGCAATCGCCAGCCAGCCGAGAATGCAGATTCCCCATGCCACCGCCAGCACCAGCCACCGGCGCGTCCAGACGCTGTGCAGCGCCACCCGGAATTCGTCGTAAAGGCTGTTCATCGCTTCGTTTCAGTCCTTGGGAGATGGATGGGTTCGCGGCCGGCCGGTCAGAACATGCTTTCGGGGATGATGATCACATCGCCGGGCTGCAGCCGCACGTTCGCCTTGATATCGCCGCGCTTGATCAGGTCATTGAGCCGCAGCCCGAACTCCTGCTGCTTGCCGCTGCCCTTGTCGAAACGGACGAGTCGCGCCTTGTTTCCAGCGGCATATTCGCCGAGGCCGCCGACTGCAATCATGGCGTCGAGCACCGTCATGTTGGCGCGGAACGGAATCGAGGCGGGCTTTTCGGTCGCGCCGACGACGCGCACCTGCTGCGAGAAGGTGCTGTTGAAGCTGGTGACGATCACGCTGACGATCGGGTCGGTGATATACTGGCTGAGCTGCAGCTTGATATCCTGCTGCAGCATCGTCGGCGTCTTGCCGACCGCGGGCATGTCGGTGATCAGCGGCGTCGTGATCCGTCCGTCGGGGCGAACCTGTACCTTGCCGCCGAGTTCGGGGTTGCGCCACACGAAGATCTGGAGCTCGTCGAGCGGGCCGATGATATATTCCTCGCCCGGCCCCTCCTGGTTCTGAACGAAGGTTGCGCTGGGCAGCTGCGGCGCGCTCCCCGCGCTCATGCAGCCGGTCAGGGCGGTCGCGGCGATACCCGAAACGAGCGCGGCACGCGCAACGCGGAGCGAGGAAAACGAAGCCATAAACAATCAACCTTTCGAGCCGCCGGCGGTTGCCACGGTCCAGATCACCGCGACGACAGCCATTGCGTCAGCTTCAGCCATTGCTCGAAAAGGGTGAACATACGGTTAGTATTGACATTAGTTTGGCCCGCAGCCCGACAAAACTGTCCCGATAAGGAACAGGTTTCGCGGTGTCAGACGAGCATTTCGCGCGCCGGCCCTTGCCCCAGGAAGGCGGCCGGGCTCGCGCTTGCGCCATAGGCCCCCGCCTGGAAGATCGCGATCAGGTCGCCGACTCCCGCATGCGGCAGCGCCACCTGGTCGCCGAGCCGGT
>NZ_DASWTD010000191.1:0-6978 GCF_036402335.1 Sphingopyxis sp.
AAGGCGGTGATCGACGAATGGTATCTGTTCCCGAGCGACGTCGCGACCGGCGTGAACGCCGCGAACTACAGCGATGTCGAATCCTATATCGATGCGCTGGTCGCGCCGGCGCGCGCGCTCGGCAAGGATCGCTATTTCACCTACATCACCTCGATCGCCGAGGAGGAAGCCTTCTTCACAAGCGGGTCGAGCGCAGGCTTCGGCGTCCGCATGGCGTATGATCCGGCCAATGAGCGCGTAATCATCGCCGAAGCCTATGAAGGCGCGCCGGCGCTGAATGCAGGGATCGATCGCGGGACCGCGATCGTCGCGATCGGGACCAGCAGCGGCAATATGCGAACGATCGCGAGCATCGTCGCGGTCGAAGGCACCGTCGGCATCACCAACGCGCTGGGACCGAACGATCCCGGCGTCTCGCGGGTCTTGCGGGTCAGCGACCCCGGCGGCGGCACGCGCGACGTCACGGTCGTGAAGGCCGATTACAACCTCGACCCGATCTCGGGCCGCTATGGCGCGAAGATCATCAGCGAAGGCGGCCGCAACTACGGCTATATCAACCTGCGCACCTTCATCGCGTCGGCGAACCCGCAACTTCGGGCCGCTTTCCTGAATTTCCGCAATCAGGGCGTGACCGACGTCATCATCGATTTCCGCTACAATGGCGGCGGGCTCGTCTCGACTGCCGAACTGATGGGGGACCTGCTCGGCCGCAACCGCAATTCCAGCGAAATTTTCTCGCAGACCAGTTTCCGCTCGTCGAAATCGGCCGAAAACGACCGTCATTTCTTTACGGCCCAGCCCGAATCGATCGCGCCGACGCGCATCGCCTTCATCGGGACCGGATCGACCGCCTCGGCGAGCGAACTCGTGATCAATTCGATGCTGCCGTATCTCGGGACCGACATGACGCTGGTCGGCAACAACACCTATGGCAAGCCGGTCGGCCAGATCGCGCTCGACAAGGCCGAATGCGACGACCGGATGCGCGTGATCGCCTTTGCGACGGGCAATGCGACGGGGCAGAGCGACTATTACAACGGGCTCGCGTCCAAAATCACCAACAGCTGTGCCGCGGGCGACGATCCGAGCTTCCCGCTCGGCGATCCGCGCGAGCCATCGGTCCGCGCGGCGATCGATTTCCTCGCCGGGCGCAGTTGCACGACGCGCATCGCCAACGCCAGCGCCGGCGTCGCCGCGCGGCGCAGCGTCGCTGCGGCGCCGGCCGGACCCGAAATGCTGGTCGCCGGCCGGCCGAGCGCCGCGCAGCGCGAATTGCCCGGCCTGTTCTGATCGATCGCCCGCCGCATCGCGGCAATTGACCGCAGCCTCGAAAACGGGCTAACGGCCGCGCAGCGACAGGTTCCCCGAAAGGGGATTCAAAGGGAATGGGGTGCAAAACCCCGGCTGCCCCTGCAACTGTAAGCGGAGAGCCATCGGGCCAACATGCCATTGGGACCTTAAGGGTCCTGAGAAGGCGGTCCGAACCGGCGCCGACCCGCGAGCCAGGAGACCTGCCCGTCGCCGTCGTCTTTCGCGCGGACAGGGTGTGCCGGGCGGACGGGGGTCAACCCGCATGACGACAAGTCTGGCTGCGCATGGGCGCGGGCGATGTCGTGCGTCCCCGACGGACAACCGCATCGATTCCGCGCGCGTGGGCGGCATTGTCGATGGGGTACCCAATGTTCAAATTTGCCTTCCGAAGTTCGATCTGCCTCGCCGCGCTCACGGCGTCGTCCACCGCGTTCGCCGAAGATGCGTCGACCGCGCACGCCATTGCCACCGATGGCGACAGCATCATCGTCACCGCAACGCGCGCACCGCTGACACTCGACGAGATCCCGTCGTCGATCGCCGTCCTCGACAAGGCGGCGATCGACCGCGCGCAGGATATCGGCGTCACCGAATTGCTGCTCCGCACGCCCGCCATCAGCATTTCGCGCAACGGCGGTTACGGCACCTCGACCTCGCTACGCATCCGCGGCGCCGAACCCGAGCATAGCGTCGTCGTGATCGACGGGGTCAAGCTCAACGATCCGTCGTCGACCGGCGGCGGCTTCAACTTCACCAATTTGCTTGCCGGGGACATCTCGCGGATCGAAGTGCTGCGCGGGCCGCAGTCGATCCTGTGGGGCAGCCAGGCGATCGGCGGCGTCGTCAATGTCGTCACGGCGTCGCCCGAAAAGGACCTCGAAGGCAGCTTCGACATCGAGGCCGGATCGCGCGACACGATCAGCGCGCGCGCCGCGCTCGGCGGCCGGACCGGGCCCTTGCGCTGGCGCATCGGCGGCCAGCGTTTCACCACCGACGGCATTTCGTCGCACGCCAGGGCATTCGGCGGAATCGAGCGCGACGGCTATCGCAATCACAGCGTCTCGGGCCGCGCCGAACTCGCGCTCGCCGACAATGTCAGCGCCGAGGTGCGCGGCTATTATTCGAGCGGCCGGGTCGAATTCGACGGGTTCAACACCGACAGCAAGGATTATGGGCTGAACAAGGAGTTCGTCGGCTATGCGGGGCTGAATTTTGACCTCGTCGGCGGGCGGTTCCGCAATCGCGTCGCCCATGCCTACACCGACACCAACCGCGACAATTTCAACCCCGACCGCGCGCGGCCGCGCAGTTTCGAAGCCGACGGCAAGAACAAGCGCTGGGAATATCAGGGCAGCTTCGATGTTTCCGATCGTATCACCGCGATCTTCGGGGTCGAGAATGAGCGTTCGGATTTCCGCAGCCGCTCGCCTTCCGCGTCGCTCGCTACGCCCCTCCCCGCCTTCGCGCGCGGCAAGGCCGAACTGACAAGCGTCTACGGCCAGCTCAGCATCGAGCCGGTCGAGGGGCTGACGATCAACGGCGGCGTCCGCTACGACGATCACGACCGCTACGGCGGACAGACGCTGTTCGCGGCGGGCGGCGTATGGCGCCTTGCGACCGGCACGGTACTCCGCGCAAGCTATGGCGAGGGTTTCAAGGCGCCGTCGCTTTACCAGCTGTTCAGCGAGTACGGGAATGTCGGGCTCGACCCCGAGGAAGCGCATGGCTGGGAAGCCGGCATCGAGCAGCATCTCTTCGATCGCAAGCTGGTCGTCGGCGCGACCTGGTTCGACCGTACGACGACGAACCAGATCGTCTATAATCCCTGCTCGTCCCCGTCGACCGACCCGATGTGCTTCGTACCCGGAAGCAACCCGGCAAGCCCGCGCTTCGGCTATTATCTCAACGTCGCGCGCAGCGAAGCGCATGGCGTCGAGGCGGCGGCGGCGCTGACGCTCGGCGGGCTGACGCTCGACGGCAATTACAGCTGGATCGTCGCCGAAGACCGTTCGCCGGGCGCCAATTTCGGCAAGTGGCTGCCGCGCCGTCCGCGCCAGACCGCCAATGCCTCGGCAAGCTATGCGTTCGGCTTCGGGCTCGAACTGGGCGCCGCCGTGCGCTGGTCGGGCAAGAGCTATGACAATGCGAGCAACGCGACGCGGCTCGACGATTATACGCTCGTCGACCTGCGCGCCGAAGTTGCGCTGTCCGACGCCGTGAAGCTGTTCGCGCGCGCCGAGAATATCTTCGACGAGCAATATATGACGGCATTCCGTTACGGCTCGCTCGGCCGCAGCGTCTATGCCGGCATCAGGGGGCGCTTCTGATGGCGGCGCTGTCGCAGCGCGGCACGTCGGCACTGTGGGTCGCGCTGCTCACCGCGGCGAGCACGGCAACAACCCTCGCGCTCGGCTGTGCTACGCCCTTTCCGTCGCTTGCGGCGCTCGCGGCGGTGCATATGCGTCGCCGCGACGGCATCCTGCTGATGCTGCTGGCGTGGACGGCAAGCCAGATCGTCGGCTTCCTCCTGCTCGGCTATCCGCGCGACGCGAGCACGCTGGCGTGGGGTGCCGGGCTCTGCACCGCGGCGGTCGGCGCGGTGCTGGCGAGCCATGCCGCGCTGCGGGCGCTGCCCTATCGCACGGTCGCGGCGCGGCTGGGCCTTGCCTATGCGGCGGGGTTCACGGCGTTCAAGGCCGTGATCCTCGGCTGGGCGCTGGTACTCGGCGGGCTCCACGCCGTCATGGCGCCCGATCTGCTCGCCGAGCAGTTCGTCCGCAACGGCGCGATCCTGATCGGGCTCTACGCGCTCTATCGGGCACTCGTCGCCGCGGGCGTCCCTGCGCCCGCACTTCCGGTAGCAGCCGCCTGATGCTGACGCGCGTCGATCCGGGCCCCGCGGTGGTGGTGTGCAATACCTGCCGCCACAGCCGCGAGGCGCAGGCCGACGCCGAAGGCATGCGCGGCGGGGCGCGGCTCGCGCAGGCGATGAAGCGCCTCAAGGAAGGCGAGCCGCGCTACGCCGGCATCGCGGTGCAGGAAATGGCGTGCCTCTTCGCGTGCCAGGACCATTGCACCGTCCACCTGCGCGCGCCCGACAAGGTGGGTTATGTGCTCGGCCGGTTCGGCGGCGATGAAGGATCGGCGCGTGCCATCCTCGACTATGCGGTCCATTATGCCGCGAGCGAGCATGGCCGCGTCCCCTTTTCGCTTTGGCCCGAAGGCGTCAAAGGCCATTTCATAACCCGCACCCCGCCGCCCGGATTCGTCGCCGAATGACCTTCTTCCCTTCCATCGAAGCCTTCGAGGCGGCGCTCGCCGACCTTCGCAAACCGAACGCCGACGCAGCCGCCGATGCGCGCGTGCGGCAGGGCGAACTCACCAAGCCCGCGGGTTCGCTCGGCCGCCTCGAGGATCTGGCGATCTTTTTCGCGGGCTGGCAGGGCAAGGCGCGACCGCGCATCGACCGCGCCCGCGCCGCCATCTTCGCCGGCAACCATGGCGTCACCGTCCACGGCGTCAGCGCCTTTCCGCCGGGCGTCACTGCGCAGATGGTCGCCAATTTCGCGAACGGCGGTGCGGCGATCAATGCCCTGTCGGCGGCGGCGGGGCTCGAATTGACCGTCGTTGCGCTCGATCTCGACCGGCCGACCGCCGATTTCACGGTCGCGGCGGCGATGAGCGAGGCCGAATGCCTCGACGCGCTGAATCGCGGCGCGGCCATGGCCGCCGCCGACTTCGACCTCATCGTGCTCGGCGAAATGGGCATCGGCAATTCGACCGCCGCCGCCGCGTTGTGCGCACGCAGCTTCGGCGGCGGCGCCGCGGGCTGGACGGGGCCGGGTACCGGCGTCGATGGTCAGGGCGTCGCGCGCAAGGTCGCGGTGATCGACCGCGCGCTCGCCTTCCACGCCGCAGCCCCGCGCACGGCGTTCGAGACGCTGCGCCGCGTCGGCGGGCGCGAGATCGCGGCGATTGCGGGTGCGATATTGCGCGCACGCCAGCTCGGCGTGCCGGTGCTGCTCGACGGATTTATCTGCACCGCCGCCATCGCACCGCTTGCGACGGACAACCCCGCCATCGCCGCGCACTGCATCGCAGGACATTGCTCGGCCGAGCCCGGGCACAAGCGCCTGCTCGACCTGCTCGGCCTCGACCCCCTGCTGTCGCTGGGTATGCGGCTCGGCGAAGGCAGCGGCGCCGCGGTCGCGGCGGGCATCATCCGTAGCGCGCTCGCCGCACACGACCGGATGGCGACTTTTGCCGAGGCCGAGGTTTCGGCGTCGCTGTGACCGGCTTCGCGCTCCATCTGCTGCGCCATGGCGCTCCCGAAACGCCGGGTTTGCTGATGGGCCGCACCGATGGCGCGCCGACGGACGAAGGCATTGCCGCTTGCGTGATGCAGGCCCGGCACCTCTGTATCGAACGCCTGATCGCGTCCGACCTTCGCCGCAGCCGCGCGGCGGGCGAAGCGATCGGCGCGCTGCTGGGGATATCGCTCGCCATCGATCCGCGCTGGCGCGAACTCGATTTCGGCGAGTGGGACGGCAAGGCCGCAAGCGCCGCCGACCCTGATGCACTCAGCCGATTCTGGGCCGATCCCGATGCCAACCCACCACCGGAAGGCGAGCGTTGGTCGGTTCTCGTCGCGCGCGTTTCCGCCGCGATACGCGATCTGGCGCCGGTCCCGACCTTGATCGTTACCCACGGCGGCGCGATGCGCGCGGCGCTGCATGCACTGTGCGGGTTCAACCAGCGCCAACCCTGGGCATTCGACCTGCCCTATGCCGCGCGTCTGTCGCTCCGCGTCTGGCCGGGCGAACCGCCCGCCGCGCAGATCACAGGCCTTGCACCATGAAGGGCCTGATCGTCGCGATCCAGTTCCTGACGCGCCTGCCGACGCCGCGCATCGCGGTGTCGAGCGACGAATTCGCGGCGTCGATGCGCTGGTTTCCTGCGGTCGGGCTGATCGTCGGCGCGTTCGTTGCGGGCGCAGGCTGGGCCGGCGCGCGGATCGATCCATGGACGGGCGCGCTCGCCGCGCTGATCCTGTGGGTCGCCGTGACCGGCGCGCTGCATCTCGACGGACTCGGCGATATCGCCGATGCGAGCGGCGCGGCGCATAAAGACCGCGAGCGGCTGATCATAGTGCTCGGCGATCCGCACGTCGGCAGCTTCGCGGTGGCCGCGATCGCGCTGCAACTGATCGCCAAACTCGTGCTGCTCCACGCGCTGCTCGAGCGAGAGGCCTTTATCGCCATCGCGCTCGTCCCCTTCGCGGCGCGGATCGGCCCGCTCGTCTGGTCGCGTGCGCTGCCCGACCTGCACGCGGGACTCGGCTCGCGTTTCCGTCATGCGACGCGGCCGGTCGATTTTATCGTCTGGAGCCTGGCCCTGTTCGCGGCGGCGTGGGCATCGCCTTCGCTGCTGTTCGCGCCGCTGACCTTCCTTTTCTGGGGCTGGTGGCTGATGCGCAGGATCGGCGGGATCTCGGGCGACGGGCATGGCGCGGGGATCGAGATCGGCGAAAGCCTGCTGCTCGCCGCCGCGCTGCTGCTGGCGCATCTGGCGTGAGTGCGCGCTGGACCTGGCACGGCGGCGGGATCGAAGCGGCGAAGCGCCACTTCGGGGGCGAGGACTGGATCGACCTGTCGACGGGGATCAACC
>NZ_DASWTD010000192.1:0-2009 GCF_036402335.1 Sphingopyxis sp.
CGCTTCGCGTCACGCTTGATGGCAAAACGGTCTGGGAGGGATCGACCGAGCGCCAGCTTGGTTACACCGCGCTTGTCTTCCCGGCACAGACCGGGCAGGTCCTGCGCATCACCCAGACGGGCGCAGTCGTCGACCGCGACGCTTTCGGCAAGATCGTGGAACTCAACAGCGCGCGCGTGGCGGGTGACACCGGCGCCGACGCCATCCCGCCGGGATGGCGCCTCGGCATCGTTGAAGCCGATTTTCAGGCCAGCATAGTGACCCCCAATCGAACACGGGAGGAATCGGAGCGGCCCTGACGACCGCCGCTGAACGAACGTGCTGCGGTCGCTCGATCGGCCTGCATATCTCATGCCCAGCGCCTATGATCGGCCAGTGCACTCTGCGGGAGGGAGCATATTGCGCTTTTCGGCTCGCCAGCTCGCGAGCGCATCCAGGGCCGGTCTCAAGCCAGCGGCCAGACTGGCCAGCATATAGACCCGGCTGGCATGCGGTAGCGGCAGATGGCGCCGCTCGATAAGCCCCACGCTTTCCAGCGCGCGAAGCCGGTCGGTCAGTATATTTGGGCTGACTCGCGGAATTGCCGCCCTCAGGTCCGAGAAACGGTGTTCGCGCACGTTGAGACAGAGCAGGATCTGCAATGTCCAGCGACCCTCGATCCCGTCGAGTGGATCGCCGCTCGGCTGCGCGTGATCATCGCAAGCGGCCGGGCGGGGCGAAGGCCGTGGATCCGTCACGACGCCCCCTCGCGGCATGAAGCCCCGCTCCGCCCAAATCGGGATTCGCCCGCCCTCATGCCGCCGGCGCCGCGACTGGGGGCGGGCTCTGCTCGCCAGGCTTGATCCGGTACCAGAGCGCATAGAGCGCAGGCAGGAAGACGAGGGTCAGGATCGTTCCGACCAGCGTGCCGCCAATCAGCGTGAAGGCCATCGCCCCCCAGAACACCGAATGGGTCAGCGGGACGAAGGCAAGGACCGCAGCCAGCGCCGTCAGGATCACCGGCCGGGACCGCTGCACGGTTGCCTCGATCACCGCGTCGAAGGGTTGCAGGCCCTGCTGCCGGTTCTCCTGAATCTGGCCGATCAGGATCAGCGTGTTGCGCATCAGGATGCCCGCCAGCGCAATCAGCCCCAATATGGCGTTGAACCCGAAGGGCTGGCCGGTCAGCAGCAGCGTCGGCACCACGCCGATCAATCCGAGAGGCGCGGTCAGCAAAACGACCGCCATCGCCGAGAAGCTGCGGACCTGCAGCATGATGACGATCATCATCAGCAGGATCATGATCGGGAAGATCGGCGCCAGCGCCGCATTGGCCTTGCCCGCCTCCTCGATCGAGCCGCCCATGACGATCCGATATCCGGGCGGCAAGGTGCTGATCACCGGTCCGAGCTTCCTGAACATGGCGGTCGAGACGTCGGGCGGCTGCAAGCCGTTGGCGATATCCCCGCGCACCGTGATCGTCGGCACACGGTCCCGGCGAAGCAGGATCGGGTCCTCCATGCGGAGCTCGAGCTTGCCGACCTGGCTGATGGGAACGCGCTGGCCGTTCGCGGCGGTCAGGGTGAAGCTGCCAATACGCGCCGGATCGAGACGCGCATCGCCGGCGGACCGTACAACCACGTCGACGGTGCGAATATCCTCGCGGGCCTGCGAGACCGTCACGCCCGAAAGCAGGAACTGGAGCTGCTCACCGACGTCGCTCGACGAGAGGCCCATGGCGCGCAGCCGATCCTGATCGAGCACGAAGTGAAGCGCCGGCACGCGCTCGCCCCAGTCGGTGTTGACCGTGCGCATCATCGGGTCCTCGACCATGACCGCGCGGACCCGCTCCGCGATGGCGCGCACCTTGTCGATGTCGGGGCCGCTGACGCGGAACGCCACGGGGAAGGGCGAATAGGGCCCGAAGACGAGCTGCGTCGCCCGCACCCGCGCCGCGGCGGCAAGGCCATTGGATACGGCTCCGCGCAGGCGCTCCTTCAACGCGTCGCGCGCCTCTTCCGAGGGCGTGC